>JAJXPD010000151.1 GCA_021641325.1 Opitutales bacterium | reverse complement strand
CCATAAACGCACAAAAAAGTCTCCCAGCCCCCGCCGCAGCGAAAAAAAACACCCGCACGGAACTTGGACGGCGGGCGCAAAAAAAATAAAAAAATGGCTTGCAATGGAAATCCTCTGCGCCACTATTGCTTTAATATTTTTATTTAAAACGTATAAACCACACCAATATGACAGAAGAATCAAAGAAAAAGAATGTAGCAGAAATCACCTTCACCGAAACGGAAGCGCTCGGCCGCTACGTCACGGAAACGGGGAAAATCCTGCCGCGCAAATTCACGGGTCTTACCTCCAAAGAACAGCGCCACGTTAAAAAGACTGTCAAGCACGCCCGCAACATGCTTCTGATGAAGTAGGCGGTATTCCGCGGCGCCCGCGCCGTTCGGTATCATGAGCAAAGACAAGCAAATCTCACGGCCGCAATGCGACATTCGCCTCGCGGCCGATTTTATTTTAGCGGGCGGCATCGGCGGAGTCCCCACCGAAACCGTCTACGGTCTTGCCGCGGACGCAACGAACGAATCCGCCGTCAGAAAAATTTTCGCCGCCAAGGGACGCCCGTTCATCGACCCGCTCATCGTCCACGTCTCCGACATGGAAATGGCGAAATCCGTCGCGCGATTCACGGCGGACGCCGAAAAGCTTGCGGCAAAATTCTGGCCAGGCCCTCTCACGATGATTCTGCCGCGCACAGAAAAAATCGGCGACATCGTCACCGCGGGGCTTGACACTGTCGCCGTGCGCATGCCGTCACACCCGATTATGCACGCGCTTATCGAAATGTCGCAACGCCCGATTGCCGCCCCCAGCGCAAACCCGTTCGGCTACGTCAGCCCGACGACCGCCGAGCACGTCCGCGAACAGCTCGGCGAAAAGATAGACTTTGTTCTCGACGGCGGCGAATGCGAATGCGGGGTGGAATCCACAATCGTGCTGATGACATCAAGCCCGAAGAAGCTTCTGCGCCCCGGCCCGGTTGACGCCGCGAGAATCGAGGAGGTTTTGGGAGAGGAAATAGACAAAGCCCCCAAGAAAAACGAGGCGCACCCGCAGGCGCCGGGAATGCTGAAAAGCCATTACAGCCCGAAGTCGCGGCTTACGCTTTTCACGTCGCCCGACGAAATCCCCGCCGACTTCAAGGGCGAGACGATATATTTCAAACGCCCGCCGTCGCCGAAAAAAAGCGACTTCTGGCTGACCGAAAGCGGCGACGTGCGCGAGGCCGCCCGCAACCTCTTCGCCCTGCTCCGCTCGCTCGACAAAGTTTCGGAGCACGGCTTCTACTGCCAGCGCGTCCCGAACGTCGGCGTGGGAACAGCCGTAAACGACAGGCTCTCCCGCGCGGAATCAAAGTTTGACAAATAAGGGCGTCTTTGTAATCCTCCGACTTCCCAGGAGGATTTTTTATGTCGGGACGGATTTTTCTTAACTTGCTCTTTTTGTCGGCGGCTTCGGCGTGCGCGGCCGCGGGCGGCAAAATTTTCGTGGCGCAAAGCGGCTCGGACGCATCGGGCGACGGCTCGGAAGCAAAGCCGTATGCGACGCTTGCGCGGGCGCTGAAAGACTGCGCGGGCGGCGAAATATTCGTAAAGTCGGGCGTCTACGAGTTCTCGCAAACGGCGGGCATTGAAAAATCGAAGTCGAAGATTTCGATAACGGGCGAATCGGGCGCGGGGAAATGCGTCGAGTTTATAGGCGCAAAGCGCATAGGCGCGGAGAATTTGAAAAGGGTCGATGACCCGCAAATTCTCGGCAGTCTCCGCAAACCAAGCAAGGGAGTGCTTTACTGCCTCGATCTCAAAAAATTCGGGCTGACCGACTACGGCAAAATGGCGAAGCGCGGCTTCGGAGCGCAAAACAAGCCTATGCAAATGGAGGCGTTTTACAGCGCGGAGCGCGGATTGCGGCTTGCAAAATTCCCGAACAATGGGATTCTGCGCATAGGCGAAGTTCTCAAAATCGGCGCGGTGCAGTCGAAGGAGTGGCGCAAAAAGCTGGGGGTGTCGGACGCCGAGAAAGGCGGCGCAATTTTCAAAGCCGCGCACGAAATCCCCGAATCGTGGCTGAAACACGACGACATTTGGCTTTCGGGCACGTTCTCGGTCGGCTGGGCGGACGACCACCAGCTCGTCAAAAAAATCGACCCGAAGCAAAAGACCGTCGAGCTTCAATTTCCCACAAGCTACGGCGTGCTCAGCTCCGTCCCCGAACTCGCAACGAACAAGCAGGACGTTTCCGTGCGCGGCTACGTTGTCTACAATCTTCTCGAAGAAATCGACGAGCCGCTCGAATACTACATCGACCGCAAGCGCGGAATGTTTTTCGTGATGCTTTCCAAGCCGCCGAAAAAGGGGCAGCACATAGATTTCTCCACGCTCGAATCGCCGATTCTTAAAATTTCGGAATCGAAGGACGTCTCCGTTTCGGGCATAAAATTCTCGGCGGGGCGCAGCGTCGGATTGGCGGTTGCGGACTCGAACAACGTGAAAATATCAAACTGCGAGTTCTCGAATTTCGGCGGCTTCGGAGCAAACGCGGAGGGCTACGAATACAGGCCGCGCAACGACTACGTTTTCGAAAATTGCCGCTTCGCCGACAACGGAAGCGGCGGACTGCGCATTACAGGCGGCGACAGAAAAAAGCTTCTGCCGTCGGGAAATATCGTCCGCGCCTGCGATTTCTTCTGGAATTGTCGGGTAAAGCGCAACTACGCGCCGTCGATTTCAATCGGAGGCGTAGGAACGGTAGTCGAGCATTGCCGCCTGCGCGGGGCGGAGCACCAGCTGCTCTCGTTCGGGGGCAACGACATTTCGATACGCAACAACTCTTTCGAAGACGCCTGCGCAAACGCCTCCGACATGGGAGCAATCTACACGGGGCGCGACCCGTCGAACAAGGGAATCGTAATAGAAAATAATTTCTTCTCGAACATACGCGCGGCAAATCCCGACTCGAAGGTCTGCGCCGTCTACATCGACGACGGTTCGGGCGGCATGAAAATTTCGAAAAACATTTTCTGCCGCAGCGGCACCCCCGGAAGTTCAGACGTTTTCGCGGCGGTCTTCCTGCACGGCGGGCACGACAACATCGTGTCGAAGAACGTCTTTATAGAGTGCGACGCGTCCGCCGCGCACAGCCGTTGGGACGACAAACGCTGGAAAAAAGTCTTTTTTGAAGAGTATCTATACAGGCTCAAAAAGAACGTGGACATTGAATCCGAGCCGTACAAAAAATACAAAAGTCTCGAAAATTTCTTCACCACAACGCGCGAGCGGTTCAACGTTTTCGAGCACAATCTGCTCTACAAAACCCCGCCGCCCTACTGGGGCGACTTCAAATTGTCGAACAGAAAATCCGCCCTCACCCCCTCCGCCTCTCCTAAAATAGGCGGCGAGTGGACTCTTTCAGACGTCGAAAAATACTTCGGAAACAATCCCCTCGTGAAAAGCATTCTCGGCGGAAAAATCGGCTTGCCGAAATAGCCGCCGCCCCGCAATCCGCGTTCGGAATCGAAGCTTGCCACGACAAGCGGCGCGGGCATTCCCGCGCAAAACAAAACGCAAAAAAGCCCGCGCTCGAAAACCGAACGCGGGCTTTTGGTTTTCCGCTTAATCGGGAACTTTGCTATATCTTCTTGAAGAGAAGCGCGCCGTTGTGCCCGCCGAAGCCGAGGTTTGTGCTGATTGCAATCTTCACGTCAGTCTCGCGCGCAACGTTCGGGACATAGTCCAAATCGCAGTCGGGGTCGGGGTGTTCGTAGTTGATTGTCGGCGCGACGACGCCGTCTTCGATTGTCTTTGCGCAGACCGCCGCTTCAATCGCGCCTGCCGCGCCGAGCATGTGCCCCGTCATGCTCTTTGTAGAGCTTACCATGAGCTTGTCGGCGTAGCTGCCGAAAACCTTGCGGATTGCCGCGGTTTCGAACTTGTCGTTGTACGGCGTGGACGTGCCGTGCGCGTTGATGTAGTCGACCGATTCAAGCGGAACGCCCGCAGTTTCGAGCGTGCGGATAAGGCACTGCGAAAGCCCGCGCCCCTCGATGTCGGGGCTTGTGATGTGGTAGGCGTCGCAGGTTGCGCCGTAGCCCGAAATTTCGCAGTAGATGTGCGCGCCGCGCGCGACCGCGTGGTCGTAGCGTTCGAGCACGAGAACGCCCGCGCCCTCGCCCATGACGAAGCCGCATCTGTCGGCGTCGAACGGGCGCGAAGCCCTCTGGGGTTCGTCGTTGAAATTTGTAGCCATCGCCTTCATGGCGCAGAAGCCCGCGAAGCTAAGCGGGGTTACCGCCGCCTCGCTGCCGCCCGCAAGAATCACGTCTTCTCGACCCGCCTGCAAGTGGAGCATTGCCTCCCCGATTGCGTGCGTGCCCGTGGCGCACGCGCTGACCACGCTGAAATTTACGCCCTTTGCGCCGAGGTCGATTGCCACTACCCCCGACGACATGTTCGCCAAGAGGTTCGGAATCATGAACGGCGAAACGCGCCTCGGCCCGCGTTCGATAAACGCGCGGGACTGCTTTTCGATTGTGTCCATGCCGCCTACGCCGGAGCCGATAATCACGCCGAAGCGTTCGGGCTTGACGTTGACGCCCGTTTCAAGCCCCGCGTCCTTCATTGCAAGCTTGGAGGCGGCGACCGCGAAATGCGTGTATCTGTCGCTGCGTTTCGCCTCCTTGGGGTCCATGTATTTTGTTGCGTCGAAATGTTTGCATTCGGCGGCGACTTGGCAGTTCAGCTCGCTCGCGTCGAAAAGCGAAACTTTGTCGATTCCGTTTTTGCCGTTTTTGAGGGCGTCCCAAAACGCTTCGACACCGTCGCCGAACGGGGAAATTACGCCGATACCGGTTATTACGATACGTTCCTTCATATAAAAAATCCGTTTGCGTTGCGCCGCGGCGCGGAGCGCGTCCGCGGTATTTCAAGTCCGCGCGGGGCGGACTGCTCCAAAAAAAACGACCCGTTCACAATAGTAAAATGTTGCAAACGGGTCGGCTGAAAAAAGATTATCGACCTACTCGGACTTAGACTTCATGTAGTAGATTACCTGGCCGCCCGTCGAGAGCTTTTCGGCGTCAGATTCGGGCATTTCACTCCCGCCCATCTGGCC
>JAJXPD010000009.1 GCA_021641325.1 Opitutales bacterium | reverse complement strand
GCAATAACCCTTGCGCGTTTTTTTGCGCCGTTTTTTATTCAAAGCAAAATCGCACGCTTTTGCGGAATCGACAGTTTGGCAAAACAAATTTTTTTCGTTTTTTTGCAAAGTATTTGCTTAAAAAAAGTTGCCTTTTGGCTCGATTGTGGGAAAATCGGGCAATTATTTTTATCGAAATGAGCGAAGAACAAAAAACTATTCAGGACAATTCCCACGACCTTTTCGCCGTCAGAAAGGCGAAACTCGACTCAATGCGCGCAAAGGGCTTCGACCCGTTCCGCGCCGAATGGACGCCCACGCACACAAGCAAAACGGCGATTGAATCTTTCGACGAATCCCTCGAAGAGGGGCAGAACTCGGAGCACGAAGTGAGCGTTGCGGGCCGCGTGCTCGTGTTCAGGCTCATGGGCAAGGCAAGCTTCCTCAAAATTCAGGACAGGGACGGAATTATCCAGCTCTACGTCGCCCGCGACGGACTCCCCGAAGGCGTCTACAACGACGACTTCAAGAAAAATCTCGACCTCGGCGACATCATCGGCGCGCGCGGCAAGCTCTTCAAGACAAAGACGGGCGAAATCACCGTCCGCGTCTGCGAGTTCAAAATGCTCGCAAAATCGCTCCGCCCCCTCCCCGAAAAATGGCACGGGCTAACAAACAGCGAGCAAATCTACCGCCAGAGATACCTCGACCTCATGGTCAATCAGGACTCGCGCAAACGCTTCAAGCTCAGAAGCGCAATCGTGCGCGAAATCCGCGAATTCCTCTGGTCGCGAGATTTCCTCGAAGTGGAAACCCCCGTTCTGCACTCGGTTGCCGGCGGCGCAGCGGCGCGCCCGTTCATCACCCACTTCAACGCCCTCGACTGCGACTTTTACCTGCGAATCGCCCTCGAACTCTATCTGAAACGCATGCTCGTAGGCGGCTTCGACCGCGTTTTCGAAATGGGGCGCGTTTTCAGAAACGAAGGCGTCGACCGCAAGCACAACCCAGAATTTACAATGCTCGAAGTCTATCAGGCATACTCCGACCACAGGGGCATGATGGAGCTTTTCCGCTCCATGATTAAGCGCATTTGCGAAAACGTGCTGGGCACAACGTCAATCCCCCGCGCCGACGGCGGCACAATCGAACTCGGCGGCGAATGGCGCGAGGTTGACTACAAAGACCTCATCATCGAGGCGACAAAAATGCCCAACTGGTTCGAGCTTTCGCGCGACGAAAAACTCGCCGCGGCAAAGAAAATCGCCGGCGAAACGAACTCGGACATCGAGCTTAGCGACGACCTCGAAGACTACGAAATCACAAACAACGTCTACGGGAAGCTCGTCGAGCCGAACCTTATCCAGCCGACATTCGTCATGCACATTTCCCGCGAGCTGTGCCCGCTGGCGAAGCTCAACAAAAAAGACCCGCGCGTGCTCGACGTTTTCGAACTGTGCATAAACGGGCAGGAAATCGCCCCCGCATACTCGGAGCAAAACGACCCCTTCATTCAGCGCGAAATGTTCGAAGCGCAAGTCGGAGAGGAAAAGCAGAACCTCGACGAAGACTTCCTCACCGCGCTAGAATACGGCATGCCCCCCGCGGGCGGCATGGGAATCGGCATCGACAGGCTCGTAATTCTGCTCACGGGCGCGGCGAATATCCGCGACACAATCCTCTTCCCGTCGCTCCGCCCCGAATAGCAGATGAAGTGGTGGCTGTACATCGCCCTTAAACAGCTCTTTCCGACGGGAAAGATTGCGTCGTTTTTCGCGGCGGTGTCGGTCTTGGGGGTCGCGCTCGGCGTGCTCGGGCTTTTCGGCACGCAGAGCGTAATGAACGGCTTCCACGAGCAGATAGGCGAAAAACTCCGCGACACTACGGGCGACGTAATTATCCGCAAAAACGGCCGCACGATGTTCGGGCTGGAAAAACTCGTCGCCGACCTGAAAAAGACGGCGGGCGTAAAGACTGTCGAAAAGGTCGCGCGGGGGCCGGTGATGATGCTTGCAAACAACGTGCCGACTTTCCCGATTCTCCGCAGCTACGACACCGTTTCGGAGGAATGCGCCCTGCCGATAAGGGAGAAAAGCTACGTCAAGCTCGGCGACATCTCGAACCTCGACGACGACTCAATCATTCTCGGACAGAGGCTCGCGGCAAATGCGGGAATCACGGTGGGAGACACCGTGGAAATTGTGTCGCCAACAATGCTCGACAAAATCAAAAAGGACGAAGTGCCCATGCCCGCGCGGCTCGAAGTTGTGGGGCTGCTGATGACGGACTATTCCGAGGTAGACTCGAACGTCGCGCTCGTCTCCCTGCGGCGAATGCGCGAACTTTACGGACTCGGCGACGGCACGCACGCTCTCGTGCTGCGCCTCGACGACAACGCCGACTGCACGAAAACCGCCCGCGAAATACAGAAAAAACTTTCATTCCCAATGAGGGCGTCCACATGGCTTACGAGCAACGAGGCGTTCCTGCGCGTAATCAAAATGGAAAAGGTGATGATGTCGCTTATAATTGTGCTTATAATTTTGGTGGCGTCGTTTTCAATCTGCATTTCGCTCTACACCTCGGTGCTGCGCAAAACGCGCGAGATAGGGCTGATGGGCGCAATGGGCGCAAGACCCTGCCAAATTGCGGCGATGTACTGCTTTCAGGGATTCGTAATCGGCGTGTGCGGCGCGTTGGCGGGGCTTGGGCTGACATGGCTTGTGCTCACTTTCCGCGAGCCGATTGTCCAGCTTGTGGTCGGGCGCGAGGCGTTGATAGAGTTCTACCACTTCGCGCACCTGCCCGTAAAGTACGAGCTTTCCGACGCGCTTTGGGCGTCGGGGTTCTCTGTGGTTTTGTGCACGCTCGCGGGGCTTCTGCCGGCAATCCGCGCGGCACGGCTGAAAGCGTCGGAGGCTATGCGCAATGAATAGCGATTTCGGCGAAACGGTTTTGAGGGCGGAGGGAGTGCGCAAAAAATTCAGGTCTCCCGACGGCGGATTCTTGGAGGTTCTGCGCGGCGCAAGCCTGTCGGTCGGACGCGGCGAAAGCGTGAGCCTGCGCGGCGAAAGCGGCGCGGGGAAGACCACATTCCTGAATATCCTCGCGGGCTTGGAGTCGCCGAGCGGCGGAGAGGTCTTTTGGGACGGCGCGAGAATCGACAATCTGCCGAACTCGAAACAGGCGAAACTGCGGGCGGGCTTCATGGGCTTTGTCTTCCAGAACTACTGCCTTGTGCCCGAACTCAACGCTCTCGAAAACGTGTGCCTTGCCGCGCGAATCGCGGGCAGGTTCGACTCGCAAACGCCGAAACTCGCGCTCGGACTCCTCGAAAGGGTCGGGCTGAAATCGAGGGCAAAGCACCTGCCGTCGCAAATGTCGGGCGGCGAAAAGCAGCGCGTGGCGGTGGCGCGGGCAATTCTCAATTCGCCGCAAATCATACTCGCCGACGAGCCGACGGGCAACCTCGACGAATCGACGGCAAACGAAGTCATGGAAATGTTCCTTTCGCTCTGCGCCGAACGCGGCACGGCTCTGCTGCTCATCACCCACAACCCCGACTTCGCAAAGCGCACGGCTCGCAGCGTAAAAATGTCGGGCGGCGAAGTTTTTTAAATCCGGCTCGCGGACGCAGCGTCAAGCGCGGCGGATTCGGTTTTTCGCTAAACTGTACAGTAAAAATTTTTAAACAAGATTCGACAAAACCTAAGCTGCGTTTAAACTTCGGATTCATGAAAACAATATACACGGGATTGCTATTTGCTGTTTTATCGACGCTCGCGGCATGCGCGACATGCGCGGGCGAAAGTCGAAAGGGAACCGCCCGCGCCGACGAAAACGGAGTGTTTGTAGACGGCAAGCCGTTCAGGTTTCTGTCGGGCGAAATGCACTATTTCAGAATACCCCGCGAGAACTGGAAGGACAGAATGGGGAAGCTTAAAGCATGCGGGCTGAACACGCTTGCGACATACGTCCCGTGGAATCTGCACCAGCCGTCGGAAGACGAATTTAATTTCGACGGAATCGCCGACCTCGACGCATACCTCAAACTCTGCAAGGAGGCGGGGCTTAAAGTAATGCTGCGCCCCTCTCCCTACATCTGCGCAGAGTGGGACTTCGGCGGGCTTCCCGCATGGCTGCTCAAAGACCGCAACCTCACAATCAGGTGCTCCGACCCGAAGTACCTCGCCGCGGTAAAAAAATACTACGACAAACTTTTCGAAATCGTCAAGCCGCACTTCTGCAACAACGGCGGCGCGGTGGTCGCAATACAGCTCGAAAACGAATACGACAACTTCGCCGACGACGCCGAATACATAGAATTTCTGCGCGACTACGTTTTGAATACGGGCTTCAAGGGCATAATCTACTCCGCCGACCCATCGCCCACAAGCGCGCTAAACCCGCTGCCTGTGGACGGCGTGTGGCTCACGGCAACCTGCGGCGACAAGCTGGTTTCGACATTCAAAAAGATGAAGCGCATACAGCCCGACAAGCCCGTAATGGTTAGCGAACTCTGGGCGGGACAGGGAATGCGCCTAAAAATACCGCTCCGCGTGCGCGACTACAAGGCGACAGCCGCCGAGCTTGACGAATTTCTCGCAATGGGCGGGCATGTCAGCTTCTACATGTTCCACGGCGGAACGACGTTCGGGCTGATGAACGGCGCAATGCGCAATACCTCCGCCTTTGCGGAATTCCGCCCGCAGATTTCAAGCTACGACGTCGACGCGCTCCTCAACGAAGCGGGCGACCCCATGCCGAAATATTTTGCGTTCCGCGAAGTGCTTTTGAAATACAACCCCGACGCGAAAAACATTCCCGTTCCCCCCGCGTCGAAAAAGGTAAAACACTCCGACGCCGTTTTCGAAAAGTGCGCCTCGATGCGCAAAAACATCGAAAACCTCTCGCCGAAAACAATAAAATGCGCGGTGCTCCCGACGATGGAGGACACGGGCTTCAACTACGGCTTCATAAACTACTCGGCGAAAATCAGGCCGCAGATTTCTGACTCGCAACGCCTGTCAATCTACGGAATCCGCGACCGCGTCTGGGTGAACCTCGACGGCGCGGACATCGGCGACTGCGGGCAGAACGACCCCGAACCGATTTACAAAATCAAGGTCGGAAAAAACGGGAGCACCCTGAACATACTCGCGGAAAATCAGGGGCGCGTGAATATCGGGCCTACGATGGCTGAAAACCGCAAGGGCATCACGGGCGGCGTGCGCATTCAAAACGAATACCACTTCGGCTGGACGGCAAACCCGATTCCCCTCGACGACATCTCGAAAATAGACTGGAAGCCGCTCGGCAAAACGGCGGCGGCGGACAAGTCGGAATACCCCATGTTCTTCAAGGGAAAATTCGAGGCGTCGGAAGCCGCCGACTCTTACGTGTCTTTCGAAAACTTCACGCGCGGATACATCTGGATAAACGGCTTCCTGCTCGGCCGCTACGACGCCGACAGCCCGCTGAAAACGACATACATTCCCGCGACGCTCGTCAAAAAGGGCGCAAACGAAATAGTCCTGCTTGAATGCGACGCCGCAAAAGAGCCGAAGCTCGAATTTACAACGCAGCCGCGCGGACTCGTAAAAGACGAAATCAAAATTCTAAAAGACTGAACGCCCGCGCCCGCCGCGCCGCGCAAATCTCCCCGCCGAAATCGGGGAGAAAAAGTCTAAAAAGTGTTGCAAGACGCGCGGGGTTTGGTTGAATTTACGGATATGCAAAATTTTTCAGGAGTTTGGACCGCTTTGATTACCCCGATGACCGAACAGGGCGTCGATTACGACGCGCTTAAAAAGCTCGTCGAAGCGCAAATCAAGGGCGGCGTTAAGGGACTTGTCGCGGTCGGAACGACGGGCGAATCGCCCACGCTCGACCCCGTGGAACACATTGTAGTAATCAAGAAAATCATAGAGTACGCAAATGGCCGCGTTCCCGTAATCGCGGGAACAGGCTCGAACTGCACGCGCGAAGCGGTGCACCTCACAAGAGAGGCGGACGAAGCGGGCGCGGACGGTTTCCTGGTGGTCGCGCCCTACTACAACAAGCCGTCGCAGGAGGGCGTATACCTCCACATGGCGGAAGTCGCAAAATGCACGCACAAGCCGATTTTCCTCTACTCGATTCCCGGGCGCTGCGGAATCGAAATCTCCAACGACACCGCCGCGCGGCTGTACAAAAAATTCCCCAACATCTGCGTGATGAAAGAGGCTGGCGGCAAGGTTGAAAAGGTCGAAGATCTCAACGGCAAGGTTGACGCAAACTTCACGATTTTAAGCGGCGACGACGGACTTACGATAGACTTCATGAAAAAGGGCGCAAAGGGCGTAATCAGCGTGGCGTCTAACATCGTTCCCGAAAAGATGGTCGAAATGGTGGACCTCATGCTCGCGGGCGAAACGCAAAAGGCGCAGGCTATTTCGGACTCGCTCGCGGGCTTCTTCCACGCGCTGTTCATCGAGCCGAACCCCGTTCCCGCAAAGACCGCAATGGCATTGAAGGGCATGATTTCAAGCCCCTTCGTGCGCCTGCCGCTCTGCGCAATGCGCCCCGAAAACCTCGAAAAACTCGAAACCGAAATGAAAAAGGCGGGGATATAAAAATGGCTTTCAAAATTCTCATAAACGGCGCGAACGGGCGCATGGGACACGCAATCGCCGCAACAGCAAAAGAGGCGGGCATGGAATGCGTCGGGTGCGACTTGGGCGACAACGCCGAAGACCTCATCAAAGACTGCGACGCCGCGATAGACTTCTCTTTCCGCGACGCGACCGCGCCGCTTGCAAAACTCTGCGCAAAATACAAAATACCCCTCGTGATAGGCACAACGGGGCACTCGCCCGAACAGCGGGCGGAAATCCTCGAATGCGCGAAAGAAATCCCGATTGTGTGGGCGGGCAACTACTCGCTGGGCGTGAACCTTCTGAACTATTTGACGAAAATCGCCGCAAAAATTCTCGACGACTCCTACGACGTGGAAATCGTGGAAATGCACCACAAGCACAAAAAGGACGCGCCCAGCGGCACGGCGGAAAAGCTCAAAGAGATTGTCTGCAAGGAGCGCGGAGTCGGCGAAGACTCGGTTTGCTACGGGCGCAAGGGAATGGTCGGCGAGCGCAAGGCGGGCGAAATAGGCGTGCACGCGCTCCGCGGCGGAAGCGTCGTCGGAGACCACACCGTGATTTTCGCCGCCGACGGCGAACGCTTGGAGCTTGTCCACAAGGCCGCCGACAGGGCGGTGTTCTCGAAGGGCGCGGTTCGCGCGGCGCAGTGGCTGAAAGGCAAGCCCGCGGGACTCTACGGCATGGACGACGTTCTGAATTTGAAATAACGCACAGCGTCCGCGCCGAAAAGCGCGGACTTTTTTATGCTTGCGGGCAAAACGCGCCCGCGCAAAAAACCGCCGCCAACAATTGCGCGGCAAACGGAGTTTTTTATGATAGTCGGGATAAAAGGCAAACTGGTTTCGTCGTCCCTGTTCGAGGCGGTCGTTGAAACGGGCGGAATTTTCTACGAAGTGAACATTCCGCTTACAACTACGGAATTACTTCCGAAAACGGGAAGTGAAGTCATGCTGTACACGGTGGCGGTCTACCGCGAGGACTCGCAGTCGCTCTACGGGTTCGCGTCGGCGTCCGACAGGGACTTCTTCAAAACGATAGTCGAAAAAGTCTCCGGAATCGGGCCGAAAACCGCGCTGAACATGATGAGCAGAATGTCGGTCGCAACACTGCGCGATTCGATAAAATCGGGCGACGTCGCCACGCTCTCGAAATGCCCCGGAATAGGCAAAAAGACGGCGGAGCGGCTTGTGCTAGAATTGAAGGGAACTCTCGCGGGCGTTTCGGGGTCTGCAAACGCGGCGGCGGGCGGCGCGGAAAATTCGAACGTCTCCGACGCTGTCGCGGCTCTGGCGGCTCTGGGGCTGAAAGTTTCCGACGCCGACAAATGCGTCCGAGCGGCGGTGCAAAAACTGGGCGCGGACGCCGACACGGAAACCCTCGTAAAATTCGCATTATCCAAGTAAATTATGACAAAAGAGGAAATTTTAAACACGCTCAAAGCGGTAAAATACCCGCCCTACTCGAAGGACATAGTGTCGTTCGGAATGGTAAAATACGTCAAGACCGACGGCTCGCGCGCAGAAGTGCGCATATTCACGGGCGGCGAAAAGGAGGCGGCGAAAAAGGTCGTCTTGGAGGCGACGAAAGTTCTCGAAGCCGCATACCCGAACGCGAAGTTCGACGTGGTTCTACTTGCGGAAGACCCCGCAAAGGCGCAGGCTCCCGCGCCGAAAAACGAAACGCTCGCGGGCGTCAAAATGAAAATCGCGGTGGCGTCGGGCAAGGGCGGCGTCGGCAAGAGCACGATCGCGGTGAACCTCGCAAAGGCGCTGGCGGAAATCTTTTCGAAAGGCGGCGAAGCGCGGGTCGGGCTGATGGACTGCGACATTCACGGGCCGAGCGCGGCGATTCTGATGGGCGAAAAAGTCTTCCCGTCAGTCACCCCCGACGAGAAAATCGTGCCGCCGACAATCGACGGAATCAAGGTGATGTCGATGGGCATGCTTGTTGACGACGACCAGCCGCTAATCTGGCGCGGGCCGATGGTCACAAGCGCAATCAAGCAGTTCGCCGAACAGTCCGAATGGGGAGAGCTTGACGCAATGGTAATAGACCTACCCCCCGGCACGGGCGACGCCGTGCTGAGCGTTGTGCAAATCATTCCGCTCGACGGCGCGCTGATTGTAAGCACCTCAAACAAGCTCGCCGCGACAACCGCCGCAAGGGGCGCAATGGTCTTCGAAAAAAGCGGCGTGAGGATTTTGGGAGTGCTCGAAAACATGGCGTATTTCCAAATGCCCGACGGCTCGAAGGAATACGTTTTCGGAGAGGGATTCGCCGACGAGGCCGCGCGGAAGCTCGGAACGGAAGTCGTGGCGAGGATACCGATAGACAAAAGCCTGCAAAGCGGAAATCCGTCGGAGGCGTCGCGCAAGATTTTCCTCGAACTCGCGCGCAAAATTTCCGACGCGCTCAAAAAGTAGCCGATAACATTCACATGAACACCGACAAGCCCGAAAACAACCCCGACGAAAAACCGAAGCCCGAAAATCCGCTCGAAGAGTTGAAGAAACAGCTCGAAGGAATTTTCGGCGGCAAGCCCGTGAAAGTCGAATTCGGGGAGATTCCGTTCGGGGCGCAATCCGAACAGGGAGAACGCCCCGCAGACCCCGCGGACGACTCGGAGGAAGTGCTCAAACGCATTCGCGAGTTCTCCATGAAGCCGCGCGAAATACGCGACTACCTCAACCGCTACGTCGTCAAGCAGGACGAGGCCAAAAAGGTGCTTTCGGTCGCAATCTGCGACCACTACAACCACGTCCGCCGCTGCCTCGAAAACCCCGACGTCAAAGAGCTTGAATACGGCAAGCAAAACATTCTCATACTTGGGCCTACGGGCGTCGGCAAAACATACCTCATGCGGACAATCGCAAAGCTCATCGGCGTGCCGTTCGTCAAGGCTGACGCAACGAAGTTCTCGGAAACGGGATACGTCGGCGCGGACGTTGAGGACCTTGTGCGCGACTTGGTGAAGACCGCAAACGGCAACGTTGACGTGGCGCAGTACGGCATAGTCTACATCGACGAAATCGACAAAATCGCGGGGCGCGGCGACTTCGGAGGCAAGGACGTTTCGGGGCGCGGCGTGCAGATAAACCTCCTCAAACTCATGGAGGAATCGAACGTAAACGTAGTCGGCCCGCAGGACATGATGGGGCAAATGCAGATGGCAATGAGCGCGCGCGGCGGCAAAAAGCCCAAGCGCACAATCAACACGCGCCACATTCTGTTCATCGTAAGCGGCGCGTTCGACAAGCTGGGCGAGTCAATCGCAAAGCGCATGAACCGCGGCACAATCGGCTTCGCGTCGGACTCCGACTTCGACAAAAACGCCGACAATTCCGACTACCTGAAATTCGCCGAAACAAGCGACTTCATCAAATACGGGTTCGAGGCGGAATTCATCGGCAGACTCCCCGTGCGCGTCGCCTGCGAAGCCCTAAAACCCGACGACATCGCCGACATTCTTGTGTCGTCGGAAGGCTCGATTTTGAAGCAGTACCGCGAGGATTTTGCGGGCTACGGCATAGATTTTTCGATAACTCCCGAAGCGGTCAAGGCAATCTCGAACCTCGCGTACCTCGAAAAAACGGGCGCGCGCGGGCTGATGACAGTGCTCGAACGCACCCTGCGCGACTACAAATTCGAGCTGCCGTCGTCGGGCATAAAAAGCTTCGAGCTTAACACGCGCACGGTCGAAAACCCGAAGGAGACGCTCAAAGAGCTGCTCGTGGACAACGGCGATTTGATTCGCGACTCAATGCTTGCCGACATCGAAAAGTTCGCCGCGTCGTTCCGCGAAAAGACGGGCTTCGGGCTGAAACTCGACGACGGCGCAAAACGCGCGCTCGTCTCCGAGTCGGTCGAAAACGACAAGTCGGTGTCGGCGGTCTGCGAAAGGGTTTTCAAGGATTTCAAACACGGGCTTGCGATTGTATCGCGCAACACGGGCGAGACGGAATTCGCAATCTCCGCCGACTGCGTGGGCAACCCCGACAAATTTTTGTCGGACATGGTGGTGCGCTCCTTCGGAAAAAAATCGAATGAATAACGGAAACAAAATAGCCGACCCCGACAGCCGCGAGGAAAACTCCGTAAAAAAAATGTTCTCCCGCGTTGCCCCGTTCTACGACGCCGCAAACCGCGCAATGACTTTCGGGCTCGACGTTCTCTGGCGCAGGCGGCTCGTCCGCGCCCTCTTCCCGCGCGGAGCGGCGGGCGCAAAGACGGTGGCGGACATCGCGTGCGGAAGCGGAGACGTCGCGCTGGAAATAGCCGCAAAATATCCCGACGCGGAAATAAAGTGCGCCGATTTCTGCAAGCCGATGCTCGAAATCGCCGCAAAAAAATTCGCAAAGAAACGCCCCTACGCGAAAGTCGAATTCGTCGAGGCGGACTGCGAAAATCTGCCTTTCGGCGACGCCGTTTTCGACGGCGCGACAATTTCGTTCGGCTTCCGGAATTTCAGAAACAGACCCGCATGCCTGCGCGAAATATTCCGAACGCTCAAATCCGACGCGCGGCTCTGCGTACTCGAAGTCTGCCGCGCGCGCGGCGCGTTTGCGGCGGCGCAAAAAATTTTCATGGGCAAATTCGTCCCCCTTGCGGCGTCGCTTTGCGGCGGCGTCAGGGCCGACTACGAATACCTTGCGGAGACAACGCTCGCATATCCGCCGAGGGAGGAAATTGAAAAAATGTTTCTCGACGCGGGCTTCGAGTCGGTCTCGACGCGCCCGATGGCGTTCGGACTTGTCGCGATTACGGCAGGGCAAAAAGGAAAAAAATAATGGACGAAAAAAAACCTCCGCACGGCTCGGAATTCGGCGAACAGGCGGGACTCGTCGATATGGACGAATTTCCGACTTGGATTGTCTACGAAGACGACAACTTTCTCGCGCTAAACAAACCGGGGTGGCTCGTATGCCACCCGTCGAAAAACGGCCCGCTGTCGAGCCTCGTGGGCGCGGCGCGGGAATACCTCAAAGCCGACGTGCTCCACCTCGTCAGCCGCCTCGACCGCGAGACGAGCGGGATTGTCATGCTAGCTAAAAACAAAGAAACCGCAAGCACCGCGCAAAAGGCGATGGACGGTAGCGGGCTTGTCTCAAAAACCTACCTCGCGCTCTTGGAGGGCAGACTCGCGGGCTGCGCGACGGTCGCCCAGCCGCTCGCCGACGACAAAAAATCGCTCGTGGCAATCAAGACATGCTGCGCCGTTCAAAAGCCGTCGGCGAAAAAGGCGATAACGGTTTTCACGCCGCTTTCGTACTCGCAAACGCGCGGCGACTACACCCTCGCGGAGGTCAAAATACTCACGGGGCGCAAGCATCAGATACGCGTCCACGCCCAGTGGCTGGGGCACTGCGTCGTTGCCGACAAACTCTACGGACACGACGAAACCCTGTACCTCGACTTCGCCGAAAAGGGCTTCACGCCCGAAATGGCGAAGGTGCTTCCCATGAAGCGGCAGGCTCTGCACGCGTTCGAAGCGGATTTCTCGCGGGTGTTCCCGAACCTCGTTTTCCGCGCCCCGCTGCAAGCGGACTTCCTGCAATTCATGTCGGAAAGGCAAATCGCCCTACCCGCAAAGTACGACATCGCAAAATAAAAAACGCGCGGGAAACATGCCCCGCGCGTCGAAACGCATTTGCGCAAAATCAGTACTCGCGCTCGATTTTCCCGCCGAGCGGATTGTCCACCGAAACCTTGCCGCCGTCGGCGGAGATTTCGATTTTGTCGTACGACTCGCCCGCCACGGGGAGAAGCTCGCCTATGTATTTCGACGAGACAAGGGTCTTGTAGTCAACCGTTTTTACCGACTTGTCGACGACGTATTTCTGACCCGCGTGGACGATTTTCGAAACGTTCGCCGAAATCGCGTCTTCGCGCACCGACTTGCGGATTTTAACCGCCGCGGGAACGAACACCGCCGCAATCAAACCGATTATCGCAAGAAACAGAACCGCCTCTATGACGGAAAATCCCTTTTTCAAATTCTTCATGCCTTTAAATGTCGGCAATTTTCTCCGAAAAATCAAGCATTAACGCAGGGCGCGGCGGCGGTCGGCGCGAAAATTTCCGATTTTTTTTGTTGAAGCCGCCGATATAAAAAAACAAATTCAAACATATGAAAGAAAGAACCTTTGTAATTTTCAAACCCGACTGCATAGAAAAACGCCTCGTTCCCGAAGTGCTCTCGAAATTCCTCAAATCTGGGCTGGACATCGCCGCGTGCAAAATGGTCAGGCTCGATGAAAAAATCCTCGAAGAGCACTACGCGCACATCGTGGGCAAGCCCTACTACCCGCCGCTTGTGAAATTCATGATGCGCAGCCCCGTGATACTCGCGGTGCTCGAAGGCACCGACGCGGTCGCAAAAGTCCGCAGGCTGCTCGGCCCGACGGACTCGTGCAAAGCCCCCGCGGGCACGATTCGCGGAGACTTCGGCGACGACACCCGCGAAAACATCGCCCACGCCTCCGACTCTCCCGAAAACGCGGAAATCGAAATCAAACGCTTCTTCAAGCCCGAAGAAATTTTCTAATGCCCGACCCCTTCGAAAAGCTCCCGAACCTTTCCGACGGCAAACGCGCAAAACTGCTTGAATTCGCCGCCCTCCTGCGCGAAGTCAACACAAAGGTGAACCTGCTTTCGCGCAAGGATATGGACGACGTCGAATACCGCCACGTGGCGTTCTGCGCGTCCATTTCGGAGTTTTTCAAACCCGCCGACGGCGCGAGAATCGCCGACGTAGGCTCTGGCGGCGGGCTTCCCGGAATCGTCATGGCTGTGCTCTACCCCAACGCGTTTGTCGAAATGTTCGACGGCGTGGGCAAGAAAATCGCGATGGTGAACGAAATGATTTCAGCCCTCGGACTTTCCAACGCGTACGCGCACCACGCGCGAATCGAGGAATACAAAGACTCTTTCGACTACGCGACGGGGCGTTCGGTCTGCGCGCTGCCGATGTTTTTCGGCTTCGTGAAAAAACGCCTCAAACGCGGGCGCAACGGCAACCTGAAAAACGGCGTAATCTACTTCAAGGGCGGCGAGCTTGAACCCGAACTTGCCGCGCGGAAAATCCTGCCCGACGCCGAGCTTGACCTGCAAAAATTCTTCGGCGACGACCGCTTTGAGGGCAAGCGCATAGTCCACTTCCCGACGGAGTCGGTGCTGAAAATTTAGCGCGGACGCGGCAAATTTCGGGGCGCAAAAACGCGCGGGTATAATTTTTCCCGCGCGTTTTAAATTTTCCGACAGCGTATGCGCGGCTCGTTCCGCAAAACAGCGCGCGGCAAACGCGACGTCGCAGAACGGATTTTTTCAACGCGCGGAAATTTTCAAAGCCGCCGACCGCGGCAAAAGAAACGCAAGCCGAATTTCGTTGCGGAACGCGCGGCGTTCGGCTTAGATGGGGGGCATGGACGCAAAGGAGCAGTTTGCAAAAATTTCGGCGCAGTACGATTCGCAACGCCGAAACCTGATTCCCGATTTCGACGGATTCTACGGCGCGGCGGTGGACGCGCTCGAACTCCCCGCGAACGCGCGGGTAGCCGACCTCGGCGCGGGCACGGGAATACTCGCGGCGTTTGTCGCGCGGAAATTTCCCGACGCCGAATTGGAGCTTGTAGACATCTCCGACAAAATGCTCGACATCGCAAAAAAACGCTTTGGGGGCAACCCCCGCGCGTCGTTTGTTCTGTCCGACTTTGCGTCGTGGAAGCCGCGCGGCAAGTACACGGCGGTCGTCTCCGCGCTCGCAATCCACCACATCGAAGACGGCGCGAAAAGGTCGCTCTACAAAAAAATCTTCGACGCCCTCGACGACGGCGGCGTGTTCGTCAACGCAGAGCAGATTCTTGGCGCGACTCCCCAAGCGGTCGAGAAAAACGCGGCGGCGCGCGAGGAAATCATGCAAAAATTCATGACGCCCGCCGAGGCGGAAGTCGCGCGGGAACGCCTCAAATGCGACAGGTGCGCGACGCTTTCGGACAACCTCGAAATGCTCGCCGACGCGGGCTTTGCCGAAGTCGGCGCGCGCTTCGAAAACCTCGATTTTGCCGTGCTTTGCGCAAAAAAGTTCGTCTTGCAATCGGAATAAAAAAACCTAATCTGCGCTTTATGAAAATGAAAATCACGCCGCTTATCGCAGCCGCAACCGCCATCGTCGCGTCGCTGTGCGCATGCAAATCGACAACGACAATAGACCCCACTCCGCGCGACGTCACGGGGATTCTCAAATACACGGGCGCGACATACGCGCCGTTCCACGCGCCCGCGCCCTACAACTTCGCAATCTACAACGTCGACGGCCGCTTCATCGCGTATGTTGACACCACGCAAATCGTAATCCCCCAGCTCAACACATACCGCGACAAGCTCGTGGAAATCAGGGGCGCGATTGTCAAGGACGACGGCGACACCGTCCTCCGCGCGGAATCAATGAAAATCAAACGCTAATCATTTATGCCAAAAATTATCGACGGAAACGCGACGGCAAAAAGCATTCACGAAGAGCTTAAAGCCGAACTCGCAAACCTCAAATTCGACCGCCGCCCGTGCGTGGCGTTTATCCGCGTCGGCGAAGACCCCGCGTCGGTCTCGTACGTCAAGAAGAAGGAGCGCGTTGCCGGCGAAATCGGAATCGAAAGCCGCCTCCACATTCTCCCCGAAGACACCAAGCAGGAAGACCTCAACGCGCTCATCGACAGGCTCAACAACGACGACGCCGTAGACGCAATTCTCATACAGGCGCCGCTTCCCAAACAGCTCAACGAGCGCGATACGTTCAACCGCGTCCGCGCCGACAAAGACGTTGACGGATTCAGCAACGCAAACCTCGGCTTCCTCTGTCAGGAAGACTCACGCGCGTTCGTGGCGTGCACGCCCGCGGGCATTATAGAGCTTCTCAAACGCGCCGAAGTGCCCACAAAGAGCAAACGCGCGGTGGTAATCGGGCGCAGCCTCATCGTCGGCAAACCCATGGCTCTGCTGCTGATGAAAAAGGGCGCGGACGCAACCGTTACGGTCTGCCACTCGCGCAGCGAAAACATGAAGGAAATCTGCGCCCAGGCGGACATTCTCGTCGCGGCGGTGGGACGCCCCAACACGGTTTCCGCCGACATGGTAAAGGACGGCGCGTGCGTTATCGACGTAGGCATAAACCGCGTGCCCTCGACGGAAACGAAGTCAGGGTACAGGCTTGTGGGCGACGTCGATTTCCAGAACGTCGCGCCGAAATGCTCGGCGATTACCCCCGTCCCCGGGGGAGTCGGCCCGATGACGGTTGCTATGCTCATGAAGAACACGCTCGCCGCCTACAAACGCCACATGGGCGTGAAATAGCGCAAAACAAGTTCAGAATCCGCTCCGCCGCCGAACGCGGCGGGCACAAAAAAAGCCCCGAATTTTCGGGGCTTTTTCGTTTGCGTTTGCGATTACGCAAGCTCGTATTTTCCGGGGACGGGAACGGAAACTTGGCGTTTCTCGAACTTCCATTCCTTCGGGGCGAGGCTTTCCTTCGACTTCGCCTCCATCCAGCCGTACTTGAACTTCTTGCCCGAGAACGCGCTCATGCGCCCCGCGATTGCAATCAAGTTCGAGCCCAGCAGGGTGTCGAGCGTGTTTACGCGGCGTCCGTTGCGGATTGCGTCGAGCAGGAACTTGTGTTCGGCGACGTAGGGGTTGATGATTTCCTGCGTGTTGGCGTAGATTGTCTTGCCCTTGCGGTCGATGAATCTGCACCTGCCGCCCGATGTCACCAAAGTGGCTTTCGAGCCTACCACGCGCTCGCCGACTTCGCCCGAAGTCTTGCGCTCCTGACTGCACGAGCTCATGAGCCTTACGCCTTCGCCGAAGTCGTAGTCTACAACGCAGTGCGTGAACCTGTCGCCGTACTGGGGCGAGGGAAGGTCGGCGTCGGCGCTTCTGCCGCCCCACGCGCGGAGTTCCACGGGGAAGCGGTTGTCGCCCAACGCCCACATGATGACGTCGAGGTTGTGGACGTGCTGTTCGACGATTTGGTCGCCCGAAGTCCAGATAAACGCGCCCCACTTGCGGATTTGGTATTCGGTGGAGTCGAAGCCGAGGTCTTCCCAGCCCGTGTAGCCGCCGACGTAGTACGCGCCGTTCCAGTAGCACTGCGCGGCGAGGATTTCGCCGATTTCGCCGTCGTGAATGCGCTTCATGACGTCCTGATATGCGGCGGAGTGGCGGCGCTGGTTGCCCGTTACAATGCACATTCCCTTTTCCTTCGCCTTCTTGGAAAGCTCCCTGATTTCGCGCGCCTGCGTGATGTCTACGCATGCGGGCTTTTCGAGGAACGCGTGCTTGCCCGCTTCGACGATTTGCGCGAAGTGCGGCGTGCGGAACACGGGCGGAGTGGCTTCAATAACCAAGTCTACGTCCTCTTTAAGGAGCTGTTCGCAGCAGTCCCAGCCCGTGAAAGTTTTTACGGTCGAGGGGTTGAAGATTTCGTCGGACTGCGCCTTGAATTTCTTGTCGCAGAAGTCCTTGATTTTCTTCTTGGCGTTGGGGAGCTTGTCGGCAAACAAGTCCGCCATCGCGACGACCTTTACGTTTTGGTCGGCCTCAATCATGTTGCATGTCGCGCCCGTGCCGCGGCCGCCGCAGCCGATGAGACCTACCTTGATGCGGTCGCTGCCCTTGATTTGCGCGTAGCTGAAACGCGGCAGAGCCGCCGCCGCGCCGAGAATTGCCGATGTTTTTACAAAATCGCGTCTTTCCATAATTTTCAATTTCTCCTGATTTTTAATTTATTAAACGAGTTTGTATTTTCCGGGAACGGGAACGCCGTTCCACGGCATGCGTTTGCCGAGTTCGATTTTTTCGGGGCAGAAGCTTTCCTGCGACTTCGCCAAAACCCAGTCGAACTTGAACTTCTTGCCGGAGTACGCGCTCATGCGGCCCGCGATTGCAAGGAGAGTCGAGTTTACAAGCTGGTTGATTTTGTTGACGTGTCTGCCTTCGCGGATTGCGTCGAGCAGGAATCTGTGCTCTTCCGACATGCACTCCTTTGCCTTTTCCTTGTCGCAGACCCAAAGCTTGTTGCCCTTGCGGTCGGAAATGTAGATTTGGCCGTAGAGGTTGGAGTACATAATGCCCTTTGTGCCGACGAGTCTTTCGCCGATTTCGCCCGACGATTTCGGATCCTGCTGGCAGTAGCTTTGGAGGCGGAGGCCGTCGCCCATGTCGAAGTCCACCTCGAAGTTGCTGAAACGGTCGCCGTATGTCGGCGTGGGAAGGTCGGTGCTTCTGTTGCCCCAGCCGCGGACTTCAACAGGCTTGCGGTTGTCGCCCAACGCCCACATGATGACGTCGATATTGTGGACGTGCTGTTCGACGATGTTGTCGCCCGAAGTCCAGATAAACGAGAACCAGTTGCGGATTTGGTATTCCATGGTGTCCCACGCAAGCTCCTCGTTTCTGTGGAAGCCGGGGCCGCCGACGTAGACGGGCGAATTCCAGTAGCACTGGGCGTTGACGATTTCGCCGATTTCGCCGTCCTGAACGCGCTTTACCATTTCCTGATAGCCCGAATAGTAGCGGCGTTGCGTGCCGCAGACTACGCACAGGCCCTTTTCGTCGGCCTTTTTGGAAAGTTCGAGCATTTTGCGGGCCTGAACCGCGTCGACGCACGGCGGCTTTTCGAGGAACGCGTGTTTACCCGCCGCCACGATTTTTTCGAAGTGCGGGGTGCGGAACACGGGCGGGCACGCGTCGATTACGACGTCGATGTCGGTCGCCAAAATTTCGTCGACGCAATTCAGACCGACGAAACGCTTTACCTTCGACATGTCCAAAATGCCCTTCGCGCTGTCGCCGAGCTTTTCGATGTGCTTTTGCACGCGGTCGAGAGCCTGCTGCGGCTTGTCCGCAAAAAGGTCGGCAACCGCCACGATTTCTATGTTCTGGTCGGCGGAAATCATGTTGCATAGCGCGCCCCTGCCGCGGCCGCCGCAGCCGATAAGACCCACTTTAATGCGGTCGTTCCCCTTTGCCCTTGCAAGGCTATAACGCGGCAACGCCGCCGCCATGCCCAACACAGCCGTCGATTTCACAAAATCGCGTCTTTCCATAATAATAATCCTTTGTCGATAATTGTTGTAGGTGATTATAAAAAATTTGAACGCAAGCCTCCCCCCGCGAACAAAAAAAAGCTTTCGGCGTAATTCCGCCTTTTCGAATTGACATTAAATACCGCGCTAAATTTCCGTCAACAAAAAAAACGCAATCCGAGCGGACGCGTCGGGATTTTCACGAAAGGAAAATGGAGGCAAGCCCCAAAAAAATGAAAAAACCGCCCGAATCGGTAAAGCCCGTAGTGAAAATGGACGAGCCGGAGGCGGGGTCGAACCCGAAGCGTTTGAGCGTGAACGGAATGAAGCTTCCCATGAAACCGCCGAGCGACATGTTTATCACCATCGCAACCCACACAATCAGCGCGAGGTCGAAGCGGAATGTCGTAATTACCGCAAGAAGCGCGCCCAGCAGCCCTATGCAAATTCCGTTCAAAAAGCCCTTGCACGTCTCGCGCACGCAGACCCTGCGCATATCGAAAATCCCCGCCTCGCCGAGCGCGATTGACCTCACCGTGACCGCGAGCGTCTGCGCGCCCGTGTTTCCGCCGATGCCGGCTATTATCGGCATGAACACCGCAAGAAGCGGGAGGGCGGCTATGTTTGTGTCGAACATTCCGACGACGCCCGACGCTATGAACGCGGTCAGCAGGTTCACCAAAAGCCACGGCGAACGCTGCTTTATGCTCGTCGAAATGGGGTCGAAAAGCCCCTCGTCCGCGCCCGCGCCAGCGAGTTTCTGCAAGTCTTCCGTGCCCTCCTCGCGCATGATGTCGATAACGTCGTCGTGCGTGATTATCCCCAAAAGTTCGCCGTTTTCGCCGACCACGGGCAGCGTATGGTAGTCGGTATCCGCCATGATGTGGGCGACGATTTCCTTGTCCATCGAGGGCGAAAGCAGCCCGATGAGGTTGGTCGCCATGATGTCGCGGACTTTCGCGCCCTTCGGGGCAAGCATGAGCGCGCGCATGGAAACCACCCCTTCGAGAATGTCGCCCGAATCTACGACATACAGATAGTAGATGTTCTCGTACTCGTCGCGCATGCGGCGGACTTCGCCGATTGCCTCGTCAACCGTCAGCTGGTCGTCGAGGGTGGCGACGTGCGGGTTCATTATCGCGCCCGCAGTGTCGGCGGGGTATTCGAGAAGCTCGCGGACGTTTTCGGCGGTTTCGGGCTGCGAACGCTGCATGCCTTTAAGGAGCCTGTCCCTATCCTCCTGCTCCAGCTCGCGGACGATGTCGGCGGCGTCGTCGGGCTCCATCTCGTTGAGGACGGAAACCGCGCGGTGCTCGCGCATTTCGGAGACGAGCTCCGCGGACATGTCGGGGTCCATTTCGGAGACGACCTCCGAGACCTTTTCGGGGTTGAGCTTGCGGAGAACCTGCCGCTGGGTGTCTACGTCGAGACGTTCGAGGAAGACCGAAAGCGTGTGGGGAGTGGTTTCGAGGAGGGTTGCGGTGTCGAGCTTGTCAAGCTCGTCGGCTTCGGACATTACGACGAGGTCGTAAAGCGAATAGCCGTGTTCGCTCTGGGCGTCCAATATGTCGTCGTCGTTTGACATTCCCCTAAAAAATCGTCGAAGTACATTTTATTTTTACGGCCGACAATTCAAGACTTTTCGCATTCCCCGCGAAATTTTTTTGCGCACGCCCGCGCGTGCGCGCGGCGGCTTTGCGGGAATAAACCCGTTTTGCGGTTTCCCCAACCCGACACATAAAAGCGGGTTTTGCAAAATCGCAGATAAAAAATATCAGTTAAAAAAACACCGCGCCTCTATGTGCGAGATTCCTGACATGTTGACGTAGCGCGAGCGGAGGAGCGACTGGTCGCGATGCCCCATGTTTAATTGCAGGCGCGGCAGGTCGGCGTAGCGTTTTGCGTGGAAGCTTGCGTAGGTGTGGCGCAGAATGTCCTGAATCCAGCGTCCGCGAAAGCCAGAGTTATCGCGGATTTTGCGCCAGCGGCATTGCCAATCGGTCGGGCATATATGGGAAGTGTTTTCGGATTTATGAGTAATTAGAAACCGATTCAAAACAGGCGGAATTTCCACTTGGCGGACGCCGCCTGTCTTCGAGCACTGCGAGCGGACGGTGATTGTCTTTTCTTCGGTGTCGATGTCGCGCCAAGTTAGCCTGCGAACTTCGCGCGGGCGGATTCCAGTGTAGACCAAAAGCGCGGCAACGACCCCGCAACTCGGACTTTCGAGCTGGGCAGTCTTAATTAGCCGCCTTGTTTCGGCAAGTTTCAACGGCAGGATTTCTCTTTCGATTACTTTTTTGCGTTCGATTCGCTTTATCGGGTTTTTGTCGCACCACTCGCGGCGGAGCGCGAACTCGAAAAGCCCGTGCAACATAGTCCGCGCCTTGTTAAATTGCGGGTTGGTATGAAACGCGGCATTCAGCCATTCTTCGCATTCCGATACGCTCAACTCCGAAAAATTGCGCCCGCCAAATTCGGGCTTTGTTCGCAAAAGTCTGTTTCCAATACAGCGGATGTCCCGTATAGAATCAGGGCGCAAATGTTGCTTGCTCTTTAAATATAGAGCAAACCCATCGGCGAAGGACATTTCCTTTGTGCGTATATGCCGCAACCCTACTTCAATGACTTTCGCGCAAAATTGGAGGTCGGTTAAGACAAAATTTTTCGGTTTAGCATCCAAAATATTTTTTGCGATTCTTGCCGCGTCCAATACGGAAACGTCAGTCCCCGTCAAAATTCTTTTAGCTGAAATGTAGTCTGTGTTCATCGTATTAAGAATACGATTGTCAAACAAAATTTCACGACTGACCATTCCCAAAGGACTGACGGGTTATCCGATGGAATAAATTTCTTTTAATCGGACGGATTACAAAGGTGTTTTAGCTTATATATCGCATTGGAGGTTAAGGAGTTGATGCGCACCCTTTGGGTATCGTATTCTTAATACGATAGCCTGCTTCATATTATGAAAAAGGTAGAGTGCCAAGATGTAGAAGATAAAAAGGTTGGAGAGTATGTTAGGGAATCTATGCGAACTCTTTTTTCCAACGAAATGCTTTCTAAAGAAATTATATCGAACCTTAAAGATAAAGAGTTTTGTAAGAAGATATTCAATCTTGACTTCCCCATGTTGACGGAAGATCAAAGTAAAACAACAGGGAAACACGCCCGTTATTGGGTTGAGAAATTTGGCGGCAAATACTATGTATCGAATCATTGGTTCAAACCGCAACGCGGACTTTTTGATGCGTGGTATGATAAAATTCTATCTGGAGCACTATCACCGAACGAAGAGCCTTTTGTCGGTAACGAAATAAAGATTTTTGTCGGGTATGCATGGCATAAAGGCGCTTCCGTATTGAATGATTTGTTTTGGGGCTCAAGAAAAGGCGTGCTGAGCCCCATAAGGGAAACCGTTCAAGACAGATTTTCGGAATATTTTATTAAAATTAGCATTAATAGGTTACGAGCATCTCATGGCGAATTCGTATATAACGGTATTTTTAACCGAATAAAAAGTGCGGATTTTTTGGTTTTCGATGTTGCCGACGTTTCTTCCTTGTTTGACGAAAAGGAAAATTTTGTCGGTAAATTTGATTCGGAAAACAATTTGATATATAAAA
>JAJXPD010000150.1 GCA_021641325.1 Opitutales bacterium | reverse complement strand
GGTCCTATAAAGGCAGACTTGTCGAAATAAAGGGGAGCGACCTATTTGTCTGGGCTTCGACATCGGGCACGATAACGGAAGTTTCGCTCGCGGCAGGCTCGAAAGCCGTCTACGGCGAAACCGTCGCCGACGTTTACAGCCCGCGCGTTGGCGGTCTGTACTACTACATTCAAAAGGGCGTTCTGCTCGAAATCTTCCCGCCCCTCATTTTCCTCGGCGTCGGCGCGTTGACTGACTTCGGCCCGCTTATCGCAAACCCTAAAATGCTTTTGCTCGGCGGCGCGGCGCAGTTCGGCGTGTTCATCACGTTCATCGGCGCAATCTGCCTGTGCGGCTTCAACGCCCGCGAGGCGGCGTCAATCGGCATTATCGGTGGCGCGGACGGCCCGACTTCGATTTTCATCTCGAACAAACTCGCGCCCCACATTCTCGCCCCGATTGCGGTCGCGGCGTACAGCTACATGGCGCTTGTGCCGATTATCCAGCCGCCGATTATGCGCGCGCTCACGACGGAGGCCGAACGCAAAATCCGCATGAAAAGCCTGCGCAAAGTGTCGCGCTTGGAAAAGCTCGTGTTCGCGCTGGTCGTAACGATTTTCTGCATTCTGCTCGTGCCCGACGTTTCCGCGCTTATCGGCATGCTCATGCTCGGCAACTTCATTCGCGAGTGCGGCGTCTGCGAACGCCTCAGCAAGGCGGCGCAAAACGAGACAATCAACATCGTAACGGTGTTCCTCGGAACGTCGGTCGGCATAACGATGACTGGCGACAGGTTCATTCGCGTGGATACGCTTTCGATTCTCGCGCTGGGCGTGGTTGCGTTTGGCTTCTCGACGGCGGCGGGCGTGGTAATTGCAAAGTTCATGAATTTGTTCTTGAAGGAAAAAATCAATCCGCTTATCGGCTCGGCGGGCGTTTCGGCCGTGCCGATGGCGGCGAGAGTCTCACAGGTTGAGGGTCAGAAAGCCGACCCGTCGAACTTCCTTCTCATGCACGCAATGGGTCCGAACGTAGCGGGCGTCATCGGAACGGCAATGGTCGCGGGCTTCTTTATCGCGACGCTTGCGCACTAAAATTCATCGGTAGATGGCGCGGAATCCGCGCCGTCTTTTTTATTATTCGGGCGTCTGCCCGACAACCGCAAAACACTTCAACGCAAAATTAAAATGAAATATACCATAATGTCAGCGGACGAGGCTGCGAGCCTTATCCAAAACGGTCAACAAATTGCGTTCAGCGGCTTCACCCCCGCGGGCGCGACGAAGGAAATCCCCGGCGCGATTGCGCGCCGCGCCGAAGCCGAACACGCGGCGGGCAGACCTTTCAAAATCAATATAATCACGGGCGCGTCCACGGGCGACTCGTGCGACGGCGTTCTCGCGCGCGCGCACGCAATCAACTACCGCGCCCCCTACCAGTCGAATGCCGACCTCAGGGGCGGGGCAAACAAAAACGAGCTTAAATATACCGACCTCCACCTGTCGATGACTCCCCAGTACATGAACTACGGCTTCATGGGCAAGTTCGACTGGGCGATTGTCGAAGCGGCGGACGTTTCCGACGACGGCGAAATCCTTCTTACGACGTCGGTCGGCATTGCCCCTACGGGCTTGAAACTCGCCGAAAAGGTTCTCATCGAACTGAACTCGTACCACTCGAAGGAGCTTTGCGGCTTTCACGACATCTACGAAACGGCGAATCCGCCGCACCGCCGCGAAATTCCGATTTACTCGGCGGGCGACAGAATCGGCTCGAAGGTCGTTAAAATCGACCCGAGCAAAATCGCGGGCATTGTGCTCACGAACAAGGCCGACGAAGTAAAGCCCTTCAAACCCAGCGATCCGATTACCGAAAAAATCGGACAAAACGTTGCCGACTTCCTCGCAAGCGAAATGAAGGCAGGCAGAATTCCCGACTCGTTCCTGCCCATTCAAAGCGGCGTCGGCAACATCGCAAACGCGGTTCTCGGCGCACTCGGCAACAACCCCGACATTCCCGCATTCTCGATGTACTCGGAAGTTTTGCAGGACTCGGTAATCGAGCTTATCGAACACGGCAGAATCAAGAACGCAAGCGCGACGTCGCTTACGGTAACTCCCGCAAAGATTCAGGAAATCTACGCAAACCCCAAATTCTTCCGCGAAAGACTCGTTCTGCGCCCGCAGGAAATTTCGAACAGCCCCGAAGTCGCGCGCCGCATAGGCATTATTTCGATTAACACGGCAATTGAAGTAGACCTTTCGGGCAACGTGAACAGTTCGCACATCATGGGCAAAAACCTCATGAACGGCATCGGCGGCAGCGGCGACTTCACCCGCGCGGCATACACGTCGATTTACACATGCCCGTCGGTAGCAAAGGGCGGCATGATAAGCGCAATCGTTCCGAATGTCTCGCATTGCGATCACAACGAACACAGCGTGAACATCATCGTGACCGAATACGGCGTCGCCGACCTTCGTTGCAAGACTCCGTACGAACGCGCGGAAATCATCATCGAGAAATGCGCACACCCCAGCTACCGCGACCTGCTGCGTAAGTTCCTCAAAGACGATCCGATGGGACACACTCCGCAGACGCTCGCCCGCGCATACGCATTCCACGAAGCGTTCCTTGCGGAAGGCGACATGCACAAGGCAAACGTCTAACCGCAGGACACTTCCCGAACACAAAAAAACGCGCCAGCGGGCGCGTTTTTTTTTTGTGTTCGGATTGCGGCGCGATTTTGGGGAATTTTGAAAGTTGACGGCGGGGCGGTATATTTTATGGTGTTGTTATGAAAAAATTTTTGACGGCGCTCTTTTGTTTTGTTGCGGCCGATGCGTTTGCCGCCGCTTTGGACGAGAACGATTGGCGGTTTTCGTATCCCTCTTACGGGGTTGTGTACGACGGCGGAACTGCGCGTTTTGTCGGCGACGAAACTTCGCATTCCGCGCTCTATTTCGATTCGGGAAAGGTCGGGCGGCTCGGCGGCGGATTTTCCGCGGAATTTGAATTGCCGTCGCTTTTTGCCGACGGCGGGTCGTCGTTCGGAGCTACGCTGCGCGGCGCGGACGGCGGCGAATGGGTGAGTTGGAGTGTCGAGTTCTATGCGGACAATGTTTCCGTTTCGATTTCCTCTTCCGGCGCGGGTTCTCCGATAGAGCGCGATTTCCCCGTGCTTTCCCCTGTCGAGCAGAGTTTCGGGCTTTCGTTTTCGCTCGAAAAGAGTGCCGACGGATTTTACAGGGCGACGCTTTCCACTCTCGACGAGACTTTCGAGCTTGGCAGCATTTCGCTTGTCGATTTTGCGAACGGCGAGTTTTTCATAAGCGCAATCGGTCAGAATTTCGAGATGGACAAGGACAATCCGCTACTTGTCGATTTTTCCTACGCTTCGAGCATTCCAGAGCCTGCGGCGTTTGCGTTTGCGTTCGGAATTTGTGTCTTGTCGGCTGCCGTGTTGAAGCGGCGAGGGTAGGGCGGCGATTCCCGAAATTTGCCGCGCTGCGGGCAGCGGCGGGTGCAGTGCGCATGCTGCCGCGTAGCTGAAAGTCCGCAAAAAAAGACCGCCGAAGCGGGCTTTTTTGTTTTTTGTAAAAGCTTTATTTTGTCTGAGCGGCGGCTTTTGCTTTCAGCTCTTCGGCGTACACGCTGAGCTGGGCTTGGATTTTCTTGACGGAGTCGGCGATTTTCGAAGCTTCCTCCCTCAACGCTTTTGCGTCGTTGCCCATTTGTTCGGCGAGCGGGATTTTCGAGATCTTTTCGGCAACCGCTTTTGCTTCGACTTCCTTCTTGGCAATAAACGCCTTCAATTCGTCGATTTGCTTTTGCAGTGAGGCTGCGTCCATCGACGCGGCTTCGGTTTTCGCTTGTTGGGGCGTTTTGTTTTCGTCTACGTTTGCGCCGCAGCCGCAGAGAACGATTGCGCAGGCGGCGAGCATTGATACGAGTGTTTTTTTCATTTTTATTCCTTTGCAGAAATTTCCGTCGGGCGTTTTTTTCGTCCGACATTGTGTGTAATTTTACGCGCGTAATAATATTGTCAATGGCATAAATTCGGATTTTTCCGGCGGAGTTTAAGCAAAAAGGCAAAAAAAATGCGCGGGGGAATCCGCCGCGCATTTCGCTATGCCGCCTAAATTACAGCTCCTGAACCCAGATGTTTCTGAACGAAACGGGGTTCGTGTGGTCTTGGAGCCTGAGCTTGACGGGTTCTTTGGGGTGTTTGAATTCCGCAATCTTTTTAAGAGGCATGCTTGTGGAGTACGGAACGGGCGTTTCGTACTGGACGCGTTTGCCGTTGTGGTAGACCGTGAATGTCGGGAACGCAACGCACTTGTCGCCGTCGAATTTTGCGGGGGTGTAGATGATGTCGTATGTCTGCCACGCGCCGGGTTCGAGCGAGGCGTTGTACTGCGACGCCGTCTGGCGGTAGACCGAGCCGCAGTGGTCCCACGAGGCTTCCGCGCCGAACGAGTCGAGCACCTGAATTTCGTACGGGCCGAAGAACACGCCCGAATTTGCGCGCGCCTGACCGAGGCAGTCGTACATCGGGGGAATGTTGAATTCGATGTGGAGTTTGCATTTGCCGAATGCGCGTTTGGATTCGATTGTGGTGTTGAGCTTTTTGCCGTCGGGCTTTTTGGCGTCGGTTTTGACGGTCATTGCGCCGTCTTTGAGAGTCCAGTTAACGGGTGTTTCGCGGGCGGAAACGAGTTCCCATTCCTTCGAGGGATTCGTGCCGTCGAAGAGCACGACTGCGCCTTTGGGGGCTTTTGCGCCGAGGGTGGGCGATTTAACTTCGAAGCGTTTGAGGTCTATTTTAACGTCCTGAGTGTTGTACTTGCCGCTTGCTACGATTTCCGAAGGGCTTACCGTGCCTTTGAGCACGAGCTGACCTTTTGTTTCAAATTCGATTTTTCCGTCGGACGCCGTCAGATTGTCGGCAAGGGCATTCGCTTCCGCGCGGGCGAGAATGCCCGTGAGAATCTTGACACGGTATTTTGCCTGCGGGCCTCTGTACACTTCGGCGTAGATTTCGGGATACATCGAAACGGGGTATCCGCGTTTGAGTTCGCTGCCGTCGGCGAGCGTAATTTTGCCCTTATAGAAGCCGGCGAATGCGTCTTTTTGCGACTGTGCAAACGCCGACAATGTTAAAAT
>JAJXPD010000149.1 GCA_021641325.1 Opitutales bacterium | reverse complement strand
AAACAATTCGACGCGTCCACCGTCCGACGGCGGGCGACTTTTACAAAACAATCACAGGATATTATAGGCATGTCCGAAGAAAACAACGAACAACAAAACCGCGCGGAAGTTGATTTGAGTCAGCTTTCGAACATCGAATTCGCAACCGCTTGGACGCCCAGCTCGTCCATAAAAAAGAGCTTCGGCGACAAGCCCAGAGGCGCGTTCCAGCGCGGAGGCAGAGACGGGGACGACCGCGATTTCAAAAAACGCCGCGACTTCAAAAAGAATTTCGGCGACAAAAAATTTTCCAAGCCCCGCGCCAAGTTCGACGGCGAAAAACCCCGCGAAAACGGCGGCGGCAAATTCCGCAAAAATTCGAAGTTCGACGGCAAGCGCAAGCCGCAGACGCCCTTTAATTTCTCGATGGAAGTGCTGTTCTATCCCGACGATACCCCTTTCAACAAGCTCGCGGACATCATGAAAAACTCGAAGCGCACCTACCAGCTCTTCGACATCGCCGAACTCGTGCTAGAAAAGAACGACAGGTTCGTGGTTCTCGCGAAAAACCTCCCCGACGAATCTGGCGCGGTAAAGCCCCTCTATTGCGCACAGCCGCTCAACCTGCCCTTTGAAGACGAGGCTTCGGCGAAAAACGCGGCTCTCGAATACTACGCCGACGAACTTTTCGAAAAGCAGAAAATCGAAGCCGAACCGCCCAAAGGCAGCTTCCAGGTCGTCAACCGCTGCGCGCTCACGGGCGACCTCCTCGGCGCGCCGAACTGGCACAGATACAACGAATACCTGCGGGAATACCACCGCGAACACTGCCAGAAAATGCCGTTCGAGGCGTTCCTTGCGACAATCGAATCCGTGCGCGACGCCGACCAAATCAACGCGTGGCTCGAACAGATGAAGACCCGCGAAGTCTACAAGCTCAAAAACCCCGCGGAAGGCGAAAACGACACGTTCGACACCCGCGAGGCGGCAATCAACTACGTCGCCCACAAAATGGGCTCGGAGCTCGTAAAAACCTACGAGCAGGTCAGAATGAAGGGCGCAAACCTTTCAAAAATGCCTTTCGGACGCATTCGCAGAAACATCGAGGAAGCGTGGCGCAAGCAGAAACGCTTCCCGATTGTCACGGCGAACAACCTGCGCGGCCGCCTGCGCCGTTCGGGATTCTCGGTCTACAAGCGCGGAAGCAGGGGCTTTGCGTTCGTGTCGGTCGTAAAGAGGAAGTTCCTGTTGGAGGGCGACAAACTCTCCGACACTCCCCAGCAGATTTTCGACTTCATCACGGCGAACCCCGCAATAATCGCGGCAGACCTGCCCTACAAATTCCTCGGACTCACGCCGCCCGCCGAAAAGCCGAAGACAAAGACGCTTGCGGAGGAAAACAAGGCGGAACAGCCCGAAACGCAGGAAAGCCCGATTCGCGAATCGGAGGAAATTTCGGAAGAGCAGAAAATCAAGCTCAGCTCCGTTTGGAGCGAACTGCGCTGGCTGGTTTCGGAGGGCTACGTTGTTGAATACGCAGACTCCACACTGCAAGCCAACCCCTACCTGCCCCGCCCGAAGGACAAATCGCAAAAGTCCGAAGAGCAGAATCTGGGCGCGGCGGACGAGCCTATTGTAGCGCCTAAATCGGAATCGGAAGAAGCACCCGAAGCGGAAGAAAACTGCGGCGAAGCGAAAGCCGAAGCCCCCGCCGAAGAGAACCCCGAAGCAGAGCAAAGACCCGAAGCCCAGGAAGCCGACGGCGCGGAAAAATCCGAATAACGCGGAGATTTTTCCGAAAGAACGCGGAGCATTGCGCTCCGCGTTTTTTTGCGCCCCCCGACGACGCTACGGAATTGGGGAAACTCCGCCGACCGCTTGCGCATTGCCGAAAAGGCGCACAATGCAAACCCGCATTAAAGCACCACCGCACAAACACAAAAGCACCCAGATGCAAAACGCAAATGCCTACACGCGCCGCACGAAAGCAATTGCGTTTTTTCAGCGGCGTTTTTTGCGCGGGGCGTTCTTTGCCGAATTTTGCGGATTCTTTTTAACGCCGCCGCCCTCCAAAAGTTTTTTCAAATCGGCAAGAGACTTCGCGCTCGCGGGCTTTCCGCCAATCACGGGACGGCGCGGCGCGGGCGCGGAAAAGGGCTTTACATGCAAACGTCCGCCGCAGTTTTTTCCGCAGTCGGCGCGTTTGGAATTTAGCGCGGATGAAGCATCGGCGGAAGTTTTGCGCGGAACGGAGGAATCGGCTCGCGCCGCGTTTTCGCCGAAATCCGAGGCGTTTTTTGCGGACGCGCGGGCGCGTTTCTTTTTGAGCCGCTTTGAAATCAGCGGCGATTTTCCGAAAGCCGATTCTATGTCTACGGCAAGCTCGTCGAGCTTCGAGAACGGGTTTGTCTTGCGCCATTCGAGCGACGCCGACGCGTTGTTCGACTTCGCCGCGCGGACTACCGCCCTCTCTGAAATTTCCGCGCGTTCGAAAAACGATTCGGGCGTGAGCGACATCGCGCCGAAGCTCGACGCCGTGAGCCTCAAAAGGTTGTCGCGCGTGATTACAAGCAAATCCTGCGGGCGTTTAGACTCGGCGCAAAACTGCTCTATGAATTCGTCGGCGGTCATAACCGACGGCGTGTAGACTTCCGAAAACGTCGTAGCCGCGCCGCGCCTTACGACCGAAATATCCGCGCCCGCGCCGTCGTAGACAATGGTGATTCTCGCGCCGTCGTAGTCGTGGAGCGCGGCGAGCATTGCGGAAAGCTCCGCCTGCGCCTCCTCGGCGCGGTTTTCGGCAAGCTCGCGGGCGAGGCGCGGGTGCGCATGGATTGCGTTCCAACCGTCAACGAGTATGTGCCTGAAACATTCCACGATTCGCTTATCGGAAAAATCCGGCTCCCGCTATTTGCGTTTTTTTCCGCCGCTTTCGAAAACCTCCGCGCCGATGGACTCCGCCTCGGAGGGCTTCGCCGAAAGCACGCGGTACAGACACCACGCGAACAAAACGGTAATCGAAAGCGTCGAAACGCCGAAAGTTATCCAGCCGCCGAAAGTCATTTTCCGTCTTCCTTTCCGAAGTTTTTATACCGCCGCGACGCCGAGAAAATCAGCGCGAAGAACAGGTAGAGCGCGGCGATTATCGCGATGCAAATGCAGGCTGTCGAGTTCGGCGGGGTATCCGCCGTGCCGATAAGGTCGGTAATGTAGGGCGAGAGATTTCCGCCGCCGACCACGCCGAAAACGTCCTTTGCCACCCACAGCGCGAACACCGCAAGCAGCAGCGCGGGCGTGATGTATTTCAGAACGAAGCCGTAGAACGGCGGCAGTTTCAAAAGCGAGCCCTCGTTTGCGAGCGCGACGCCCCTCTTCACGCCGAATATCCACGCGAACGCGATTGTCTGAACCATCGCGAAAATGTAGATTGTGACCTGCCCAATCCAAAAGTCGAAAGTGTCCATCGCCTTCAAATCCTTCGAGAAATAGACAACAAAGCCCGTGATGAAAAACGTCAGAAGCCCCAGCAACAGCGTCGAGAATTTGCGCCCCAGCCGCGTCGCCTCCTCGATGAACGCAACCCCCGGTTGGAGCATGGAAAGCGAGCTTGTGACCGCCGCCAAAAACAGCAGGAAGAAAAACAGGAAGCCGAAAAAGTTGCCGAACGGCAGCGACACGAAAAACAGCGGAAGCACCTTGAAGCCCAAATCGAAAAGCGACAGCCCCGCGCCTATCGCGCCAGACACGCCGAAAAACGCCACAGCCGCGGGCACGGTTATCATTCCGCCGAGGCAGATTTCGCAGAACTCGTTTGCGCTGCACGAAGTCAAGGCGCTGAGAACTATGTCGTCCTTGCGTTTGAGGTAGCTCGCGTAGGTCATAATCGCGCCGAAGCCCACGGTCAGGCTGAAAAACACCTGCCCCGCCGCGGCAATCCATATCGACGGATTCGAAAGCTGCCTGAAAACCGAAATGCGCGCAATGCGCTCTTTCGGCGCGGCGGCGGAAGCGGAGTCCGCCGACTTCAAACGCGCGGTTTCCGCGTCTATTTCGCGGTCGCCCACAAGCTGGCGAACCTCGACCCACTTGCCGCCGTCCTCGCGTTCGAGCACGACTTTCACGGGGTTCCACATAAAGCCCATGCCCTGATTTATCGAGCGTTCGGGGTGGTCGGGCGAAACGTCGGTAAGGGTCATCATTCGCACGACGATAATTATCCCCAAGACAATCAGCGTTGGCATTGCGTATTTGCAGAACAGCTCGATTCCGCGCGACACTCCCCTGTAAATCAGCCAGAAATTCAGGCAGAACGAAACCGCCAAAAACACGAGAACCTTGTCCGCCCCGAACGCCAGCGCGCCGCCGTTTTCCGCCGCGCCGATGAAGTTCGAGAAAAATCCGCCCGACTCCGCCAGCGTTTTGAACGACAAATTCCCGCCCAAAAAATTCGAGGCATAGCCCAAGCACCATGCCTCGATGTAAATATAATAGCAATAGATAAGAATTGTCATAATGGGGCTGCCCAGCCCGACATACGCCAGCGCGCGCTTTTTGGAAAACGCGCCCATGATCCCCGCGGGCGAATTGAAGCCGCGCGCGCCGCCGTACCTGCCGATGGTCCATTCCGTAATGGAAATCGGAAGCCCGACGAGAAAGAACGAAACGACGTACGCAATCATGAACGCCGCGCCGCCGTACATGGCGACCTGACCGGGGAATTTCAGAAAATTGCCCAGCCCCACCGCGCTTCCCGCGACGGCCAAAATCACGCCGAGGCGCGAGCTCCAATTTTCGCCCTTCATTCGGAAGCCCCCGTAAGTTTGCCGTCGACGAGCCGCACAATGCGGTCGGCGATGTCGAGAATGCGGTTGTCGTGGGTGACCAGCACAACGGTTACCCCCAAATCCTTCGCCATTTTCCTTATGATTTCAACGACCTCGCGCCCGCTCTTTTGATCGAGCGACGCCGTAGGCTCGTCCGCCAGAACAATCGCGGGTTTGCGGATAAGCGCGCGGGCGATTGCCACCCTCTGCCGCTGTCCGCCTGAAAGATGCGCGGGCTTTTTGTGCGCCTGCGAGTCTATGCCGACGGTTTTGAGCGTTTCGAGGGCGCGGGCTTTCGCGGTTTCCGAATCGACGGTGTCGTCGAAAGCGAGGGGAAGCTCCACATTTTGCAAAACGCTTATCGAATTGAGCAGGTGGTGGGTCTGGAAGATAAAGCCCAAGTCGCGCCTGATTTTCATGAGCGCCGACGCCGATGCACCGTGAAGGTTGTGCGAGCCCACCGTGATTTCGCCCTCCTGCAA
>JAJXPD010000148.1 GCA_021641325.1 Opitutales bacterium | reverse complement strand
AAAAATAAATTAATAAAAAGCTTTACAAAACGGAGTTTTTGCGGATTATATATGTCTTTTCAAAAAAACAGAACTTTATATTCAAACAATAATAAGGTAGTAAAATGGCAAACTTAAAGAAAAAACGCAGATTGAAGATGAATAAGCACAAGCGCTCGAAGCGTTCGAAGGCGAATCGTCATAAGAAGCGCACGTGGGCGTGCTAAGCGCAAAAGCGTCCGTCAAAGCGCACAGAGCGTTTTTTGCTCGCAAAGTTTGCGAAGCCGGCATATTAAAATATGTCGGTTTTTTTGTTTTTTAGCCTTTGCCTTGACCGACTTCTGCGGCGTCTGCGATAATCCAAAACATGTCCGACACTCTCGAAAAATCGAAACTGCTTGCCGAGCTTGAAAAAGCGGGATTCGGCGGCGCACTGTATTTTTTCGATACCACGCAAAGCACGAACGACGACGCCATGCGCATGCTCCGCGGCGGCGAACGCCCTCCGTTTGTCGTGGCGGCAAAGACGCAGACGCGCGGGCGCGGGCGGCTCGACCGCCGCTGGTATTCCGACGCCGCGTCTACGCTTTGCGTTTCTGTGGCGGTCGAACTTCCGCGCGACGCGGGGCTTGTGTCTTCGTTTACGGTGGCGTGCGGCGTCGAGCTTTGCGCGGCTTTCGAACGCGCTTTCGGCGCGGAGCTTTTTTTGAAGTGGCCCAACGACCTCTATTCGAAGCGCGGCGGGAAAATCGGCGGAATGCTAACCGAGCTGCATGTCGGCGGCGGGGCGCGGAGCGCGGTTTTCGGCGCGGGCATCAACTGCTTTTCGGGAAGCTTGGACGCCCCCGAAGACGTGCGGGCGTCGATGGACAGCCTCGAATCCGCAAGCGCCGGCGGAGTTTCGATGAACGCGGCGTGCGGGATTGTCGCGGCGTCGGCGTTGTGTGCGGCGGAGCGCGTCTCGACCGACGGGCTGTCGCGCGGATTCTCGCGCTTCGACTGGCTGCGCGGCAGGCGCATGCGGCTCGACGTCGGCGGGCGGATTATCGACGGCGTTGCGTGCGGAGTTGACGATTTCGGCAGAATCGGAATTTCGGAAAACGGCGAGCCGCCGAAATTCTACGCGGCGGTGGAGGCATTCCCCGTAAAATGAAAATGCGCGGTTGTTTGCCGCGCATTTTTGCTTTCGGATTTTCGTCCGTCTATTCGTAGCGCAGCGACGCCGTTATCGACGGCGACTCGCCGAGGGCGCGGAATCGCACCCAGTAGCCGGAGAAATTTTCGGGCATAAGCTTTTCGAATGCTTCGCCGCCCTTAACGTCAATCACGCCGTATTCGAGCCAAAGCCCCGTGCCGTCTACGTCGATTTCGACGGCGATTTTCACGTCATTTTCGGAGGAGATTTTCAGCGTCTTTTTGTCGTAGCCCGTCAGCAGGAAGGGGTCTGAAACAGAGCCGTTTTCGACCGCCTGGTTTTGCCACGCGCAGCCTTCGCCGACGGGCTTGCCGAGCTTCCAGAGGTCGTCGATTGAGCCTGCCCAGAGCGAGAATTTGCCGTCGTCGGAAACTATGACGTGCGGGTTGTTTGCGGCGGCGGTGTCGGACATGCCGCTTATAAACATCAGCCCGCAGAACGAGGCGTAGTCGAACACGGCGAAGGGGTGCGAGGCAATCGGGCGGATTTTCGCCATTCCCTGCGCGTTGCGCGCGGGCAGTTCGTAGAAAGTTCCGCCGCAGTTGAAGAGGTCGCGTTCCGTCGCCACTTCGCGGGCGACCCGCGCGTTCGGCGGCATGTTCAGGAAACGCCTGTCGAGCGGCAGTCTGTACCGCTTGCCGTCTTCGACCACGAGCACGGAGCCGCCGTCGAAGCTCACGCCTTCGGGCTTTATCATTGTGGAGCGCACCGCGTCCGCGGTTTTTGCGTCGAGCTTTGCGGCTTTGAGGTTCAGGTTTGTGTCGAGCGCGTATGTGCCGATTTCGTCGAAGCCGCCGCTTTTGTTTTTGCGGAGGGCGACGATTGCGAGGGTTTTGTCGGCGGTTGAGCGCATGAGGGCGACGGAGTCCGCGCCGTTTTCAATCCGCGCGATTCCGTCGAATTCGGTGGAGGGTTGGTTTTTTCGCTTTTCGGGCGAAGATAGGTCGAAGTGGGCGGTGAGTGAGTACACGTCGTCGAGGGCTTCTATTTGCGCCCATTCGGCGTCGGAGTCGAGCGTTTCGAACTTCGGCGCGGATTCGGAAATCTCGACGATCTTCGAGCTTTTCGAGCCGTCCGCCGAGATCGAGACCACCGCCACCCTGACGGGTTTTTTGTTGGCGCACGAAAGCGTTAGGACGCGTTTCGAAAAACCGCCCACAAGCATGGGTTCGGATAGCGTGCCGCGCACGGCGTCTTCGCGCAGGAACACGCTGCCGCGCCCGATTGGCGTGCCGAGCTTGTCGAGCTGTTCGGGGTCTAGAAACACGAGGTTCGAGTTAGATTTTTCGGGCGAGCAGTTTTCGGCTTTCATCGGGCGTTTGTTGTAGAACTCCTTTTGGGCGGAGTCGTCGCAGCCGAGGACGATTTTCCCGTTCCATTCGCAGAAGTCGCCGACTACTTTGAGGTAGTTCGAGCGCATTCTGATTCCCCTGGCGTGTTCCGAGTCGAAGTTAGGCGGGAATTTCCAGAACGCGCCGTGCATTGTCATGAGGAAGTCGTCTTCGCCGATGTCGCGAATGCGCGGCCATTCTGTGTTCCAGCCGTGCGAGCCGTCGTAGGAGTGCGATGCTTTCGGCAGGCGGTACGAGAGCCATTTGCCGTTTTCGCAGAGCATTAAAATTACCGATTTCGCGTCGAAGCCGAGCGACCAGAGCGGCGTTTTGTCGGGCGCGGAGCTGCCTTTGATTCCGTCTTTGCCCGTGATTTCCGTGAATTGGCAAATGCGAATCGGCGTCCAGTCTTTGTCGTCGGGCGACCAGCTTGCGAGCGCGCCCGATTTCAGCGTCGGGTCTTTGTCCACGTTTTTGTGCCGCACGCCGTTGTTTGAGTAGAACAGCTTGCCGAATCCCGCGTAGAAGCCCTTGCCGTGGTAGCCGTGGAGCTTCGAGCTTTTCGGCTTTTTGCCGTCGGCGTTGTCGGGGTGCGGTTTAAGGTTGCCGTCGCGGATTATTTCGCGCGCGTCGAGGGTGTTGACGTCAACTTCGTAGAGACCTTCCTCCATTGTCGCGAAGAAGACTTTGTTTTTGTCGTCGGTTTGCGAACGCGCAGTGCCGGTGAGCCTGCCCGCCATTTTTTTGCGGTCGATTGCGCGGACGTTTCCCTTTTCGTCGATGAAATAGCAGCCGATTACAAGCTGTTTCGACGCCTCGTGGACGAGCCTGTTTGCGTGCGTTCCGCCGAGCGATTCGGGGCGGATTGCGCGGTCGAGGTTTTGGTCGATTTCGTAAAGCCTGTCGTCAGACTCGAAAACGACGTGCGGGCCGTAGGTTATAGCCCAGAGTTTGCCCGCCCACGGAACGACCGCCCCCGTGCCGCATTCGCCCTCGCTGTTCCACATCGAAAGGTGCGGATAGATGCCCGAAATCGATTTATATTTTTCAGTATTCGCAAAAGAAATGGCGGATATTAAACTTAGTGCCCCAACAATCAATAGATGTTTTCCTGTCATAATGGAATTCGATTATGACCGAAGCTCCAGTGCGTGTCAATGTTTTTTCGGGCGTCTGCCTTTCAGCAGCTTGCGCAGTTTCAGCCTGTCCCATTCCGCCACGATGTAGCCGACGCATTCGGGGAATCCGCAGCGGCATGGGTGGTCGAGAAAGTGTTCGAGCGCGTAGCCGTAGTTGTAGAGAAGCTCCTCGCCTTTTTTGATGTCGCGCGTGGCGTAGAATTTTATTGTGCCGTCCTCGTTTACGGCTTCGCAGTTGGTGCGGCAGGCGTGGTTTATGAAGCGGGCGTCGTTGTATTCGAAGTTTCCGTCGATGTCGTATTTGTCGTCAAGCTCGAAGATGTACACCGCGCCTCCGCCGCTCGATTTTGCCGCCTCCTCGTTCGCAAGCCCGCGGCGGTTGGACTCCTCCTTGTCGATTTTTTCGCCGAGGTAGTCGATAATCCATTCCCCCTCTGCGATGTCGCACGCGGCGAAGACGCCGTTGCCGTGTATCGGCGATTTTCTTACTTCGTACTTTTTCATCTACTTGTTCGGGAAGCGTCCGCCGCGCACGTCGGCGATGTATTCGCGAAAAGCCTTTTCGATTATTCCGCCCACGTTTGCGTAGCGTTTTGCGAATGACGGCGGCGTTGCGGAAAGCCCCAAAACGTCTGCGGAGACAAGCACCTGTCCGTCGCAGTCCGCGCCGGAGCCTATGCCGATTGTGGGCACGGACAGCGATTCGGTGACCGCCTTTGCGCAGTCGGCGTCGGTCATTTCCATGAGGACAACGAACGCTCCCGCGGCTTCGAGAGCCTTTGCGTCGGCGAGAATTTTCGCGCGTTCCGCCTCGGTCTTCCCGAATTTCCTGTATCCGCCGAGCTTCAAGACCTGCTGGGGTTCAAGCCCGATGTGCCCCATGACGGCGATTCCCGCTTTCGTCAGGCGCGAAATTTTCTCCGCCATGTCCGCGCCGCCCTCGATTTTCACGGCGTCCGCGCCGCCCTCCTGCACGAGGCGCGCGCAGTCGTCGAGAAGTCTGTCGAAGTTGTGGTGCGCGCTGGCAAATGGCAGGTCGGCGACGATTAGCGCGGCGGGCTTTGCGCGCGACACCGCGGCGGTGTGGCGCACCATGTCGTCGATTTTCACGGGGACTGTCGAAGCGTAGCCGAGCACCGTGTTGCCGACCGAGTCTCCAATCAAAACGATGTCGACGCCCGCGGCGTCGGCGAGCGCGGCGGTTGGGGTATCGTACGCTGTGAGCATCGCGATTTTTTCGACGCCCTTCATTTTTGCGATTGTTCGTGTTGTCTTTTTCATTTGCGTTTGAAGATGTTGAGTTTGTCAAGCGCGTTTCCGACCGCGTTGTTCGTGGAGGTCAGCACGTTTATGAGGTTGTTTGTGGGCTTCGAGACCGTCCCCGACACCGTAAATTCGGGACCTTTGAAGTAGCCCGCCATGGGTGATTCGGACTTCGCGTAGCCGAGGCTTTGGAACAGCCCGCGCGTCGAGCTTGCAACGTAGATGTTTACGGGAATGTCGAGCTTTTGCTGCGCGAAATCGACGGTCGGGTCGAAGAGCACCCTGCCGCCTTTCGACGAGAACACGAGGGAGTCTGTCTTCATTTCGACGGAATCGAAATTGAAGTTGAAGTCGGCGTCGTTGCGCGAGAGTTTTATTTCGGCCTCGGTGTATTTCATTTCTGTCATCAGCGACACCAGCTCGCCGATTCCC
>JAJXPD010000147.1 GCA_021641325.1 Opitutales bacterium | reverse complement strand
ATTATAAAACTCCTTCCATCTTTTTTGTTCCCCTTTATAAAAGAATGCGCGTTTTTAAATTTCAACACAAAAAAACGCGGAATTTGCAATTCCCATTTTGGGGGCGCAAATGCGCCCGAAATCTTCCCAATTTTGTTGACAGAAACGCAAAATTCGGGGAAATGTTAAGCATGAAAAAGTTTATTGTTTCCATGGCATTTGCGATGCTTGCGGGCGCGTCGGCGTTCGCGCAAAAAGACCCGCTTGTGGGCTTCTACACGGGGAAGGTCGAAAACGTGAAGTCCTACCCCTTCGGCTGGGGTAGCCCCGAACTTTGCCTTGAAGTGGCGCGTTTCGGCGACGAATACCAGCTCAAACTCGGCGAGCGCCCCCTTTTGCGCACCGACACCTACGGTTTCGAAAAAGGCCTCAAAGCCGAAAACGGGAAAATCGTCGTGAAAGACTTTTCCGAGCTTAAACTTTCGGGCGAAATTTCGCCGAGCGGCGTTGTCCTCAAAGGCAAAAATCCCAAGGGCGGCGAAACCGTCGCGACTTTGAAGAAGACCGACGTCGTTTCTCCCACAATGGGAACACCCGCTCCCGCCGGCGCAATCGTTCTCTTCGACGGCAAAGACACTTCCGAGTGGCAGCACAAAGACGGCGAGCCGTGTTGCTGGAAAGTCGAAGACGGCGCGTTCGTCTCGCAAAAACTTATCGCGGGCGGCAAGCGCAAAAACGGGACGATTTTCACGAAGCGCAAATTCGGCGCGCTCAAAATGCATCTTGAATTCATGATGCCAACAAAGTATTTGAATACTAACACGCGCGGAAATTCGGGCGTGCATTTCGGCCCGTACGAAGTGCAAATCATAGACTCGTTCGGCGGCGAGGGCAACTGGTGGCAGTGCGGGGCGATTTACAGAATGCACGCGCCTAAGACGAACGCGTCGCTCGAACCCGGCGCGTGGCAGACCTACGACATCGAGTACCGTCCCGCGCAGTTCCTGAACGGCAGGCTTGTGGCGTATCCCGAACTTACCGTGTACCACAACGGCGTGCGCGTGCAGAACAAAGAGCCGGTTTTTGCGCCGACCGACATCACCCAAAAGCACAATCCGCACACAGCCGACCCAATCAATCTCGGCTTGCAAGACCACGGTTCGCCCGTGTCGTTCCGCAATATTTGGGTGCAACCCCTTTAAGGAGAGGGATTCAAAAAGCTTGCAAAATCCGAAGCGCGAAAAATTATATTTTAACCATGACAACCGAAGAATTCAAAAAAGAGTTTGAAGCGCGCCGCCTTAAAGTGGAGGCGGCAATAGACAAATACCTCCCCGCGGAGGACACGCGGCCGCCAATCGTCCACAAGGCGATGAGGTACAGCATGGAGGCGGGCGGCAAGAGAATCCGCCCGATGCTGTTGCTTGCCGCGCACGACATGTTCCCGTCGGAAATCGACCCGCTACCCGCGTGCGTCGCCATTGAATGTCTGCACACGTACTCGCTTATCCACGACGACCTTCCCTGCATGGACAACTCCGACCTCCGCAGGGGCAAGCCCACATGCCACAAGCAGTTCGACGAAACCATGGCGCTGCTCGCCGGCGACGCCCTGCTGACGTACTCGTTCCGGCTTTTGGCGGACGCATACAAGGCGTACCCGAAAGTTGCGGCGGGCTTGGTTCTCGACCTCGCCGACGCTGGCGGAAGCACCAAGATGATAGGCGGGCAGGTTGAGGACGTTCTCGGCGAGCGCGACGGCAAGATGACGCCCGAAAAGCTCGACTTTATCCACCACAACAAAACGGCGGCTCTCATTACTGCGGCGGTCACCATGGGCGTAAGGCTTGCGGACGACTATTCCGAAGAGAAGCTTGAAGTTGCCCGCGAAATCGGCAAGAACATAGGCCTTGCATTTCAGGTGATTGACGACATTCTTGATGTCGTAAGCGACGACGCCACGATGGGCAAAACAACCCACCTCGACGCCGCAAACGACAAAATGACATACGTCTCGCTTTACGGAATCGACCGCTCTCGCGAAATCGCGGCGGAACTTACCGCAAAGGCGGTCGCCCTCTGCGAAAAGCTCAGCCCCAAGTGCGATTTCCTCAAAGCGCTTATAGGCTACATGCAAAACAGAATCAACTAACGCGTTGCGGGAGGCTTATCCCGCCGCAAACAAGACGCCCGTTCGGGCGCGAATCGAAAGGTAAAACATGGTAGTTGCTCCCAAAGTCAAGGGCTTTCTGTGCATTACCGCGCACCCAGAAGGTTGCGCGGCGAACGTGCGCGAACAAATAGAATATGTTAAAAGCAGGGGCGAAATCAAAAACGGCTGCAAATGCGCGCTCGTTATCGGCTCGTCCACGGGCTACGGACTGGCGAGCCGCATAGTGTCGACATTCGGCTGCGGAGCTTCGACGGTGGGCGTGTTCTTCGAGCGTCCCGCCGACGTCGCGCGCGAACGCCCCGCAAGCGCGGGCTGGTACAACACGGCCGAATTTACGAAACAGGCGGAATCGGCGGGGCTTTACGCTGCGAACATCAACGGCGACGCGTTTTCGGACGAAATCAAAAAACAGGCGATAGAGGCAATCAAAAAGACCCCGCAGGGGAAGGTTGATTTGATTGTGTACTCGCTCGCGTCGCCGCGCCGCACCGACCCGAAGACGGGCGAAGTCTACAAGAGCGTCCTCAAAACCGTCGGCGAAGAGCGCGAAGACAAGAGCCTCGACACCGACAGGGGCGCGGTCGTGAACGTCAAAGTTCCCGCCGCCAACGAGCGCGAGATTTTCGAAACCGTCAAGACCATGGGTGGCGAAGATTGGGAGCTTTGGGTTAAGGCTCTCGACGAGGCTGGCGTGCTCGCCGAAGGCTGCACAAGCGTTGCGTACTCCTACATCGGCCCGAAGCTCACATACCCCATTTACCGCAGCGGCACGATAGGGCTTGCAAAGGCGGACCTCGAAAAAACCGCCGAGCGAATCGACGGGCTTTTGAAGCTCCACAGGGGCAAGGCGTTTGTCTCGATGAACAAGGCGCTCGTAACGCAGGCGAGCAGCGCGATTCCCGTCGTGCCGCTCTACGTCTCGATTCTCTACAAGGTGATGAAGGAAAAGGGAATCCACGAAGACTGCATTCGCCAAATCGAGCGGCTCTTTGCGGAAAATCTCTACAACGACAATTTCCTCGACTTCGACGAGCAGGGGCGCGTGAGAATCGACAACCTCGAACTCCGCGACGACGTCCAAAAAGCCGTTTTCGACATCTGGCCGAAAGTGAGCACCGAAAACCTCTACGAGCTTACCGACTTCGCCGGCTACAAGAGCGAATTCATGAAGCTATTCGGCTTCGGGCGTCCCGACATAGACTACTCGAAAGACGTTCAAATTTAAGCGGTCGCAAGACCCGAAAAACGCAAAACGCGGAGCAATTTTTTGCCCCGCGTTTTTTTTGCGCATTTGAAAGCCGCAAACGGCTTGTCTTGCCTCGGCCCTACGCCAGGCGCGATTTAATTCTTTCGGTAATCTGCTCTGTCGAAAGTCCGAACTGGGCGCGGATAGTCTTTACGTCGGTGCCGTGCGGTATGAATTTGTCGGGCCAGCCGATGACGTCGAGCGAGCATTTCGCGCCGTTTGCAAGCAGGCATTCGCCGACCGCCGAGCCGAAGCCGCCCGCCACAACGTGGTCTTCAATCGTGATTATCGTCTTGTTTTCGGCCGCGCATTTGAGCAGAAGCTCCGCGTCGAGCGGCTTGGCGTAGCGCGCGTTGACGACGCCGATTTTTACGCCCGTTTCGGCTTCGATTGCCTTCGCCGCCGTGAGCGCCTCTTTGACCATGTTGCCCAAAGCCCAGACGCAAATTTGTCCGTCCGACTCCCTCAAAACCTCCGCCTTGCCGATTTCGAGCAGCGCGGGTTCGTCCTTGATTTTAACGCCCTCGCCCTTGCCGCGCGGGTAGCGTATGAACGACGGCTGTTTCGATTTAATCGAAGTCCAAAGCATGTCGGTAAGTTCGTCCTCGTCTTTGGGCTGCATGACAACCGCGTTCGGGAGCGGGCGCAGGTAGGAGATGTCGAAAACGCCGTGGTGCGTCGCGCCGTCGTTGGGGCTAAGCCCCGCGCGGTCGAGGCAGAACACGACGGGCAGTTTTTGCAGGCAGACGTCGTGCATGGCGCAGTCGTAGGCGCGTTGCATGAACGTTGAATATATTGCCGTGACGGGCGTAAAGCCCTCGCATGCCATGCCCGCCGCGAAAACCGCCGCGTGCTCTTCGGCAATGCCGACGTCGAAAAACTGTTTCGGCAGCTCTTTCTTGATGTACGAAAGCCCCGTGCCCGACGCCATTGCCGCGGTGATTCCCACAATGCGCTCGTCTTTCTTTGCGAAGCGCAGCAATGCCTGCCCCATGGCGTCCTGATAGTTCGGAACGGACTTGTCGGCGTTGAGCGTTTCGCCCGTTATTACGTTGTAGGGCGACGCTCCGTGGAACTTTTCGGGGTTGCGCACGGCGACTTCCAAGCCCTTGCCCTTTTTCGTGATGACGTGCAGAAGAATCGGGCGCGTTGCGCGTTTGCAATAGTTGAGGTAGCGTTCGAGAAGCGGAATGTCGTGCCCGTCGATAGGCCCGAGGTACATCAGCCCGAAATATTCGAAGAACGGCGACGGCACAAACCAGCCCTTTGCGTCGCGGGCGGTGTTTTCGGTCATCTTGATAACCGTTTCGCCGAAGGGGAGCTTTTTGAGGAACGAGTTCATGTCGGAATACAGCCTGTTGCAGGCGGGATTCGTTATTACCTCGTTCAAATACTGCGCGATTGCCCCGACGTTCTTTGCGATGGACATTTCGTTGTCGTTTAGCACCACAATCATTTTTTTCGTGGTGGAGGCAATGTTGTTGAACGCCTCGAACGTGACGCCGTTTGTGAGGGCGGCGTCGCCCAAAACCGCTATGACGTTTTCGTCGCCGCCGAGCCTGTCGCGCGCCGCCGCAAAGCCGAGAGCCGCCGAGGCCGCCGTGCCCGCATGTCCCGCGCCGAACGCGTCGTGCTCCGACTCAAACCTGTTGCAGAAGCCGCTTATGCCGCCCGTCTGGCGCAGGTTCTGGAATTTTTCGTTATTGCGCCCCGTCAGGAGCTTGTGCGTGTAGCATTGGTGCGAAACGTCGAAAAGGATTTTGTCTTTCGGGGTGTCGAACACGCGGTGGAGCGCAATGGAAAGCTCCACAATGCCCAAGTTCGGGCTGACATGCCCGCCTTTTTGCGAGGTAACGTCTATGATTTCCTGCCTGATTTCGCGGGCGAGTTCGGGGAGCTGATCTGGGGGTAGTTTTTTCAGGTCGGCGGGAGATGAAATTTCGCTAAGCAATGACATTTTCGAAAGGAATTGTTGTT
>JAJXPD010000146.1 GCA_021641325.1 Opitutales bacterium | reverse complement strand
CGACTCGTCGGGCAGGGCGGGCGCGGTTGCGTCGCAGACTGCAAACGACATTTTCAGCCCGTCGCGCGCGCCGATTGCCTCGGCGATTTTCACCATGTTTTCGGAGAAGTCGGTCGAGAGCACGTTTGTGTATCCGCGCCGCGCGAGGTTTATGCCTATGCGCCCCGCGCCGCAGCCGAGTTCGAGCACGGCGGCGTCTTTCGGCACAAGGGCGCAGATTACCGCTTCCTCTGACTTCCAAAGACCCACTTCGTCCACAGCCCGCGCGTAGTCGGCAACAACCTCCGCCCGCTCGAAGTACGATTTTACCGCGTCCGCTTCCATTTTATTTCCCCGAATGTGAGTGTGTCGCCGTCGAGCGCAAGCGTTTTGCCGTCGATGTCGAACGGCCTTTCTCCGTTTTCGAAAGCGGGCAGCCCGCCGTCTCCTATCGTTTTCGTCGCGCGGTATTCGAACGCGAAGTCCGCCGCCCGCGCGTCGCAGACCGACTTAATCAGCCCCGCGCCGCCCTCTATGTAAAGCGACGTTATGCGCTCGGCGAAAAGCTTTTCTTTTAGCTTTTCCCAAAATTCGGGCGTTCCCGCCGCCGCGGCTATTTTGAAAATCCGAAGCCCCAGTTTTCCGAGCGTTTCGGCGCGTTCCTCCGACGCCTCCGCGCCGCAGACGATTCGCGTTTTGTTTGCGAATTTGTCGGAGAACAGCGCGAAGTTTTTAGGGTCGGCGTGCCGCGCGATGTTGAGCGACGCGTCGAAGACAAGCCTTTCCGCGCAGTGGTCGCCGTCGGGAAGCCCCCGTGCAGTAAGCGACGGATTGTCCGATTCGAGCGTGCCGCGCCCCACGGCAATCGACGAAAACAGCCTGCGCCACACCATCATGTTTGCGCGGGACGCTTCGTTTGTAATTTGCGTGCGAACTCCGCGCTTTTCCGCTATTTTCCCGTCCGCCGACACCGCGTATTTTAGCGCGACAAGCGGCTCGGAGTGCGTAATGGCGTGGTTGAAGATGAAATTTAGCCCGCGGCATTCGCCCTCCAAAATTCCCGACTCGCACTTTATGCCCGCCGCGCGGAGAATGGGCAGGGCGCGTCCCGCGTGGGCGGGGTTGGGATCGAGAGTTCCGATTTTCACTTCGGCTATTCCCGCTTTGATTATGGCTTCGGTGCATGCGCCCGTGCGCCCGCGCGTGGAGCACGGTTCGAGCGAAACATAGAGCGTTGCGCCGTCGGGCGGGGCTTTTGCGTTGCGCAGGCACTCTATTTCCGCGTGCGGCATGCCGTCGCGCGTGTGCCAGCCCTCGCCGATTATTTCGCCGTTTTTGACGAGCACCGCCCCCACCATCGGGTTGGGCGCGGTGTCGCCCCACGCGCGTTTCGCGAGTTCGAGGGCGCGGCGCATGTAGAATGCGTCGGGTTTTGCGGAGGTCGCCATTATTCGGAAACGTAGGGATTGGAGCGTTTTTCAATCTCGACGGTCGTAGCCTCTCCGTGCCCGGGAAGGACAATCGTTTCGTCGGGGAGCGTGTAGATGCGCGTTTTTATCGCCTTTTCGAGCTTCGAAAAATCGCCGCCCCAGAGGTCGGAGCGTCCGACGCTTCCCGAAAAGAGGACGTCTCCCGCGAAGAGGTATTTGTGCTCGCCGTCGTCGGTGTAGTAGACAATGCTCCCAGGGCAGTGCCCCTCGGCTTCGAAGCATTTTATTTTAAGCCCCGCGATGTCGAGCGTGTCGCCGTCCTTTACGGGAACGTCGATTTTCGCGGCGTCGAAGTCGGACTGCGCGTAGAGGTTCTTTTGCTGGAATTCGGGGCTTTCCACAAGCTCGCGCCCGATTGCGCCCGCGTAGAGCTTTGCGCCGGTGCGCTTTTGGAGTGCGCCCGCGTCCCAAAGATGGTCCCAGTGCCCGTGCGTCAAAAGGATTGCCGCAAGCTTTTTGCCGTCGGCGTCGAGCCGCGCGGGGATTTCCTCGGCGGCGTCGAGCGGCGCGTCGACAAGAATCGCAAGGTCGGTGTTGTCGGGGTACAGCAGGTAGCTGTTTGTGCCCAGCTGACCGAGTTCGTATGTGGTGATGTTCATTCTTTTTCTGTCGAATTAAAATCCGTTGGATTTCAGCCAATCGGCGTACATTTCGAAAACTTTTTTGTCCTGATAGCCGTGCTTGCCGACGGGCAGCATGTGCAGCTGCGCGGGAACTTTCGCCTCTTTGAGCGCGAGGTAGTAGGCAATGGACGCGTCTACGTAGGGGTCGAACTGCGTTTGGGTGATGAATGCGGGCGGCGTGTTTTTGCCGACAACGTTCCAGTCGGCAATTTTGTAGCGCGCGTCGTAGGAGTCGCCGTCTTTCGCGCCGCCTTTTTTGAAGCGGCGGTCTTTTTCGGGCTGCGAGCAGTAGGCGGGGTAAATCAGGCAGGTTGCGTCGGGACGCGCGGAGAGCCTGTCGGCGTCGTCCACGGGCGCGTAGAGCTTTTTGCCGTAGTTTGTGGACGCGCGCGCGGCGAGGCTTGCGCCCGCCGAAAAACCCATTATCGCGATTTTGTCGGGCTTGATGTTCCACGCCTTTGCGTTCGCCCTCGCGATTCTTACCGCGCGTTGGGCGTCCATTAGAGCGCCGTCGAAATTGTTCGGAATGCGGTATTTCAAAACCGCCGCCGAATAGCCTTTTTTGTTGAGGAACTTCGCGATTTTTTCGCCCTCGTGCCCTATGCACAAAGCATAGTACGCGCCCCCCGGGCATACGATTACAAAGCCTCTGGGCTTGTCGGATTCAAGCAGGTAGAGGTCGAGCACGGGGGCTTGAACCGAGTACCAGACGTTGTTGTCGTTTGTCTTTTTGCCCTTGTAGGGCTTTGCCTCGCCCGCCATTTTTACGCCGTCCCAGATTTCGACCGTCTTTTGCGGGGCGGCGTATGCGTTTGCCGCGGCGAAAGCAAGTGCCGCGGAAATTATTGTATTAAGATATTTTTTCATATTCAGCATGCAGGCTTATTTGTTTGAAAATCCCCTCGCGGCGAACCATTTTTCGGCGAGCATGGACCAGTCGGCGTGGAGTCCTCCGCTTTTCGCCGCAAGCCCGTAGCCGTGCCCGCCCGCTTCGAAAACGTGCAGGTTCGCCTTTATCCCCGCGCGTTTTGCCGCGAGAAAATACGCTATCCCCGAATTGATGTAGTTTTTGTCGTCGAGCGACTGCGCTATGAAAACGGGCGGCGTGTTTTTGTCTACGCCGAGGTTTTCGGCGGGCGAGTAGAGGGTTTGAATGTCGGCGTCGAAGTCGAACTTTGCGTTGTTCCAGCGTCTATCGAAGCCCTGCCTGTCGCAGTATGCAGGGTAAATCAGGCATGTGGCATCGGGGCGCGCGGAGAGCTTGTCGGCGTCGTCCACGGGCGCGTAGGCGTCTTTCCCGTAGTTTGTGGACACGCGCGCGCAGAGGTTTGCGCCCGCAGAAAAGCCCATTACGCCGATTTTGTCGGGGTCGACATTCCACGCTTTCGCGTTCGCGCGGACGAGCCTTATCGCCCGCTGAATGTCGGCGAGAGCCTCAGCGGGGAAGTCGGGCACTCTGTATTTGAGAACCGCCGCGGAAATTCCGCATTTGTTGAGCCATTCGGCAATCTGAACGCCCTCGTGCGGGTATGCGAGAATTTGGTATCCGCCCCCAGGAGCAATCACGACCAGCCCGTTCGGCTTGTCGGACTTCGCCAAAAAGAGTTCGAGCGCGGGGGTTTTTATGCCGTTGAACATGTTGCGCTTGTTGAGGGTGTCCGCCTGCGCGGAGCGTCCCTGCATTTGCCCGTCGCCCCAAAGCGCGACGGTTTCGGCGTCGGCGGAAAGGCATGCGAGGGCGGCGGCAAACGCCGCAAAGAGCGGTTTTAGATATGTATTTTTCATGAGGACATTGTATTTTAAGCGCGGCGTCGGCGTCAACAACTAATAACGGCGGGCGCGGGGAGGAGGCGCGGATTTTTGCGGCAAACTCGGCGAGCCGTTTCGGTGCGCGATTTTGAGGGAAACGGAATTTGTTTAAAAATTTTTAATTTTTTTCTTGCATAGCGAACGCGAATGTACAGTATGCGTTGAATATTGATTTTGCCTGGCTAGCTCAATCGGTAGAGCAGTTGACTCTTAATCAATTGGTTCAGGGTTCGAGTCCCTGGCCAGGTACGAAATCGAATTTTCATAGAAGGAGGTGAATGGTAATGTCAGTAGAAGTTAAATTGCGCAAGGGTGAAGCAATGGAGAAGGCTCTCCGCCGTCTCAAAAAGAAGCTCGACCGCGAAGGCGTCATTCGCGACGTCCGCCAGAAGCGCTACTACGAAAAACCCTGCGAAATCAAACGTCGCAAGAACAAAGTTGCCGCCTTCAACAATATGCTCCGCCAGCGTTACGAAAACCGCTAATCGGGCAAGCAACCTTTCTTTTAAGACTTCGGATTTTTCCGAAGTCTTTTTTTTTGCGCGTTTGCTGCGGCGCGGGAAATTCAAAATCCCCAAGTTTTGCCGATTTTGCAGAAAACTAACCGTTGACAAAATCGGATAAAAGGAAGAGATTATGGGCATGACAATGATAGCAACACAGACAGAAGAAGAAATCCAACGTCAAGTGCGCGTTATCAGAGATGCCGCGCGGATTATCCGCCGCAGCCAGAGTAAAACCGATGCCTTTTTGAGGGCTATCGATCCGGATATTGATAAGCGCAAAAAAGCGAAGAAAAGCAAATAAATGAATTCTTCGCTCATACTTACGGGCTACCACGGTTGCGATATAACGACGGCATATGATGTCGTTCTGGACGGAAATCTGAAGCCGAGCCTGAACACATACGACTGGTTGGGCAACGGTGTCTATTTCTGGGAAGACGATATTGAAAGAGCTTTCGACTGGGCAAAATACGTTTCGGCGAATCCCAAACTTTTTCACAACAAAATAAAACACCCTTGCGTTGTCGGCGCGGTAATAGAGTTGAAAAACCACCTTGATTTGACTATTTCAAGCGCAAGACAGGTCGTAAGGGAAGCGTACAACAGCATTTCGGAAATCTATGCCGAAAAGGGCTTGGAATTGCCCAAAAATCGCAAATCGACAAAAGGCGACGACTATTTGAAGATTCGCGAGCTTGATTGTTTGGTTATAAATTCGATAAACGAATTTAGAAAAGCCAAGAAAGAACCTCTCATAGATGTCATTCGCGCTCCGTTTTTGGAGGGAGAGCCTCTATACGCAGGGGCTTCTTTTATGAACGAAACGCATATCCAAATTTGCGTAAAAGATTCGTCCGCAATTAGGGGATATTTCATTCCGCCGCAATTTAAAAGCATGTTCGGAAACGCAAAATTTCCGAATTGGGATAAGGTTCTCGGCGAATATTAAAATTCGGCACTTCGGCTGCTCTGCATTGGGCGGGTCGTGGGATTGTTGCTGACGCGCGGCAGTGTTTGGG
>JAJXPD010000145.1:753-5534 GCA_021641325.1 Opitutales bacterium | reverse complement strand
GAGTAGAAGTGGCGTATGTCGTCTATAGAGTGCATGAGCATTGCGATTCTTTCGACGCCCAGCCCGAACGCGTAGCCGCTGTACACTTTCGGGTCGAGACCGACGTTCGCGATTACGTTGGGGTCTACCATGCCGCAGCCGAGAATTTCAATCCAGCGGTTGCTGAGCTTGCCCATGTCCGCGCTCATGAAGTCAACTTCGAAGCTCGGTTCTGTGAACGGGAAGAAGCTTGGGCGCAGGCGCGTTTTAGCCGACGAGCCGAACAGGTTTTTGAAGAGGTAGTCGAGCGCGGCTTTGAGGTCGGTAAGCTTTACGTTTTTGTCTACGTATAGCCCCTCGATTTGGTGGAAGTTCGCCGAGTGGGTCGCGTCTACCGTGTCGCGGCGGAACGCGCGGCCGGGGGCTAGGATTCTTATCGGTGCGCCCTCCTTTACCATCGCGCGGATTTGCACCGACGACGTGTGGCTGCGCAGAAGGTAAAGCTCGTCGGCGTGTTTTTCGACGTTGCTTGCGACCGTTTCGCGCGGCATGAAAAGCGTGTCCTGCGCGTCGCGCGCGGGGTGGTCGGCGGGCGTGTTGAGCGCGTCGAAGCAGAACCATTCGGTTTCGAGGTTCGTAGCCTCGGCGACGGTGAAGCCCGCGCGTTTGAAGATGTCGCAAATTTTGCGGATTGTCAGCGAGAGCGGGTGGATTGTCCCGCGCGGTGTGTCGATATTCGGCAGGGAGATGTCGGGCTTTTCGCCGAGCGCGGACACCATTTCCATGCTTTCGATTCTCGCGTAGGCGTCGGTAATCAACGGTTCGATTTCGCGTTTTGCGGCGTTGATGAGCTTGCCCATTGCGGGGCGTTCCGCCTTGTCGAGCGTGGGAATGAGCTTCATCAGAGCCGTGAGCTCCCCGTTCGGACCCGTGATTGCCGCGCCTATGTTTGCGACTTCCGTTTTTGTTTTTGCGGCGGGCAGCGACGTTTTCGCCTTCGCCAAAATTTCGTTGATTTTGTTTTCCATAAATTGATATTTAGCGCGTCCGAAAAATTCGGCGCGAATGCTTGCAAATTAGCGGTAAATTCAATTTCAAGCGCGGAATTTGGCAAGCATTTTTTGAGCGCATAAAAAGGGAAAGTCCGCGGAAAAACCGCGGACTTTCGAAACGGAATTTTTGCGCGGGCGTTTGCGCCTACTTTTGCGGGCTTTCGGCGTTCAGCCTTTCGATTTGCCCGGCAACTTCTTCGCGCAAATTTTCGAGCTTTGCGGGGTCGGGCAGAAGTTCCGTCGAGCGCGTGCCCCGCGCGTTGGGGTAGACCGCGAGCGACTTCACTTTTTCGAGCGTTTTTTGCGCGGAAGCGTCGCCCGTTTTTGCGGCGAGCTTTTCGAGAATCTTGAAGTATTCGTAGTCTTCCTGTCCGTCGCGAACCGATTCGAACCTCACCGACGGGAAGATTTCGTTGCGCCCGACGATTTCGCCCGAATACACAAAGTATCCGTCGCCGTTGGGGTAGCGCGTTCTGTTGCGCACGGTAGGCGACGGCGAGCTGATTCTGTCGTAGTGGAAGCCCCATTTGAACGGGTCGCGCGTGTACCAGTCAACGCCCCAGTACTCGTGCGCAATGAATCCGCCCGCGAAGCAGTAGAGCGGAATGAGCCGCTCCTGTGCGCAGTAGGGCGTGTTGATGCAGTAGTTGCCGTCGGTGGTGAACGCTTTTTCCTCTCCGCGCTTTTCAATTTTTTCGATGTCGGCGGGCGTTCGGTCGGACGACATGTCTATGCCCCAGACGTTGATTCCGCCTTCGAGCATGGGAATGTACGCCCAAGTGCTCGAATACAGCCGCGCTTTCGGGTCGGCCGCCTTGACTGCCGCGCAATAGGCTTTTGTCATGTCGGCGATTCCGTCGGCGTCGCAGTGGGGTTCGTCGCAGACGTACCAGAGGAAGCGGTCGCGCCACCCCTTTTCGTCGAGATGTTTGAAGACGGCTTTTGCCTGCGCCTGCAATTCGGCGACAAATTCGGGGCGCAGGATTTTTTTGTCGGCTTCGGCGTAGGGGTATTCGCCGTCGTAGGGGGCAATCGGCTTGGCGTCGGGGTCGTCGCGCTTTATCCTGTTTATCGGGTTTGCGAAGCCGAAACCACCCATCGGATTGGGCAGGTACATGAGGCGCGTGCCGAGTTTGCCGAACGCGTTTTCGCAGAACTTGTCAAAGTCCGAAAAATCGGCGGCCAGCTTGCCGTCTTTCGTGTAGAATTTGATTCGCGGCGGCTTGTTTATCGACGTTCTGTATTGCGCCATAAATTCTTGAAGCTGCGAGATGTCGTAGAATTTGCTTGTTATGCCCGCGGCTTTCTTCGGTAGCCGCCAGCCGCCGTTGAAGCCGCTTCCGCGCGAGTCGAAAATTGCGCCGAGGCTCGGCGATTTCGGGATTGCGAAGTTGCGCACCCTCACGCGGTAGGGCACTGCGAGCACGGTTTTGCCGCCGTCTTTGAATTCGACTGTCCCCGCGTATTCGCCCGCAACGGCGGATTCCCCCGCGCGGAATTTCAGCCAGACCGACTCCGTTTTGTTCGGCGAAAGTTCGACGAAATTCTGCCTTACGAGCGGGTCGGGGTAGAGTTGTATCATCGAATTTCGGGGGACGCAGCGTTCGTTGAATTTTACGCCGTTGAAGATTTGGTAGCGGCTCGGCGCGTCGCACACGACATTCCGCGCCACGGAGACGGTCGGGGCTTCGAGCGTCGCGTTTCCGCCGACGAGTTTCGGGGTGGTCGCCGATATTTCGAGCCGTCGCAACGGCTCGTTGGAGCGCAGGGCAAATTGCAGGTTTTCCTGCTCGTTTTTTGCGAGCGAAATTGCGGGAGTTTTGATTTCGGCGGGCGGCGCAAAAAAGTCGAAAACCTTGATTATCGGGCTTACCTGCCACGCGATTGTGCGCGGCTTTTCGAAGTCGGCGCGGGCTTGGTATTCGAATTTTGTGGCATCGATACATTCCGCAGCGAAAAGCCCGTCGATTAGAATGTCGGCTTTGTTCACGCCGAATGCGTCAATCCAAATTTCGTCGCCGTCTTTTGCCGTGTAGGTGCAGCTTTTGACTTTCCATTCGGAGGTCGGCTTTATTGCCGCGCGGGCGTAGGAATTTTTACCTCCGCTGAAAACCGCCATTCGCGGAATCGGCTGTCCGATTGATTCTTCAAGCCCCTTAACCCACGCGATGTTTATGTATTTGCGCCCAGCTTCGGTTTCGATTTTCCGCCTGATTCCGAACCAGTGGTTGGGGAATTTTTGGCGGGCGTATTTGTATTTTCCCGACGACGCTCCCCCTGGGAATTTGAACTCCCTGTTTTGCTCAATCGCGATGTCTTTGTTGAATTTTATCGAAAGCGCCTTGCCGCCGAAAACGCCGCCGTCAACAAGCGAAATTTCGCCCGTGTTTTCCCTTCCCTTGTGCGAGCGGAAATTCCAGCCGTCGAAGCCCTTTGCGAAGTTTGCGTTCTCGATTTTGTTTGCGCTTGACGCCGTCAATTTGGCAAGCCCCGCGGCGTCGCAGCCGTTGTCGATTTCGGAGACGAGGTCGCTAAGAATGTAGCTTGCCTGTTTTGAAACCGCGATTTTCGGCTCGATATTCTTCCTGTTTTCGGCGATGTAGACGTTGTAGACCGCCTCCGTTTTCGGCGCGATTCCGTCGAGCAAAACCAGCAGTTCGCCGTTGAGGAGTGCGTGAGGAACTTCCGTTCCGTTTTTGTATACTTTGTAGTCGGACGGTCTGAAATTGCCGCGGGCGGCAATGCTTATCGGGATTATCCCGACCGCCTTGCCCGTCGGTTTTTCGCCGAAGTTGAAGAACGACGTTTTTATGCGGAGGTTGAAAATTTTGTCGTCTGTTTCCCATTTTTCGGCGGAATCGTCTTTGCCCCGTTCGAGCGTTTCGCGCTCCGAAACTTTTACGGCGTAGTTGTTTTTGGGGACGATTTTCGAGACTTTTATGTCGTCGAAAAACGCTTCGCCCGCGCCGATTTTGGCGACCGCAGCGACCGACGCCGAAGTTGCGTCGGCGGGGATTTTTGAGGTGAACGAAATTTTTGTCCAGTCGGGCGCGTCCGCAATCAGTTCGGATTCTTCGATTTTGTATTTCCCGTTCGCGAACGTGTAGACGACGCCGATTCCCGCGCCGCCGTTTTTCGCCGCTTTAAGCGCGTCGGTTTTTACATATGCCGAAATTTTCAGGATGTCGTTGGGCGAAAAGCTTCCCTCCCGCGGAAATTTGCGCTTTTCCACCGCCCGTTTTGTGTCGAAGCGCAGGGGCATTTTATGCGCGTAGGGGCTTTTTTCGCAGCTCACCGCGCGCAGGGAGTTTTTGCCACTGCGCGAGTATTTTGTCGAGATTCCGACTGCGGTTTTGTTTGGTTTGTTCAGATATGTCCAGCGGTTTTCCGCACCGTTTTCGGCGTCGAAGTTTTCCTCCATTTTCGGCTCTATGAAGAAGTCGGGAACTTCGAGCGCGTCGTGGTTGTTGTAATATACCCAGAGTTCGGCTGAGCCTTTTGCGGGGCAATCGACGGGCAGTACGAGGGACGTTTTTCCCGAAAATTTCTCCGCTTGCGGCGAGACCGCAAAAAGCAGCTCCCTGCCGTTTTTTTGAACGACCCTTACTGCGTTTGTCTTTTCGCCGACGAGTCCGAGCTTTTTTGCCGAAATTCGGACTGGTTCGGCGCGGAAGTCGGTGTCGGTTTTATTTTCGATTTCGACTTTCACGCGCTTTGCGGCGGGCGTGCCGAAGTCGAGGTAAAGAGGGT
>JAJXPD010000145.1:0-743 GCA_021641325.1 Opitutales bacterium | reverse complement strand
TTGTCGCGGCGAGCATTGCAAGGAAAAATCTCATGCTTAAATAATGGCGTCGCTTAGGGGCGCATGCAAGCCTCCAAATCGTGAAACTTGGTAAACTGTTTAACGGGCGTGAAATTAGCCGACAAAAAAACTCCGAACAAATCGTTCGGAGTTTTTCGAAAAAGTTTTTACAAGACTTATTTCTTGACGGAGTCGATAACCTTCTTAACGAGAACCGCGAAAGCCGCTTCGTCGTTAATTGCAAGTTCCGAAAGCTGCTTTCTGTCAAGCTCGACATTGAGGGCTTTCAGACCCGCCATGAATACGCTGTATTTAAGCCCCGCCGCGCGGCACGCCGCGTTGATGCGGGTAATCCAGAGGCTGCGGAATTCGCGACGGCGCACGCGTCTGTCGCGATATGCGTATTTGCCGGCATGTTGCACGGCGTCTTTTGCGTAGCGGAAGAGTCTGGACTTATTGCCGAAATAGCCTCTTGCCGCCTTCAATGTGCGTTGTCTGCGTTTGCGGGACGCAACCGAAGTTGTCACTTTTGGCATGTTTGTATTTCCTTATATTTTTGATTGCCTGGGGGTCGCCTTCACCCTTGCGGCGAGTTATTGTCTGTGCTTTTTAGATTACTACGCGAAAGGCATTGCCTTTTTGACGTTGGCGGCGACGCCGGGAGTTACCTCTTTGTCGTGCCCCATCGCGCGCTTCTGCTTGATGGACTTTGCGCTGAGAAGGTGGCGTTTGCCGGGGCTTCT
>JAJXPD010000144.1 GCA_021641325.1 Opitutales bacterium | reverse complement strand
GAAAGCCACCGCCTGAACGGCACTTTGACGCGCCTAACAAATGAGTGCTGGCGCACGAAGATTTTTAGCGGGCTTTGGGAGAAAAGTTTAGTAATTGTTTAGCGGAGATTCCAAGATTTTGGGGTTTCCGTTTTTTATTTTTTCCGTGCAAACTGGTTTATATAGGGTTGCAATTATCTATGTGGGGTGTTTGAGTTTTCGGTGTGTATGGAAAGTAAAAAGACGACACTTGCGGACATTGCTAAGAAGTTGAAGATATCCAAGAGCGCGGTTTCGCTGGCTTTGAAGGATTCGCCCATGGTATCCAAGCGTACGCGCGACAGGGTCGCGAAAGCGGCGCGTTCCATGGGTTATATCCGCAATGAGCTTGTTTCCTCGATGATGTCGAGCATGAAGAAGAACGCCTTCGGCGCGTTTGCCGAGTCTGTTGCCCTCATCAACGGCAACATTGACGAGTATGCCCTCACCAACCACCCGACGCTTCCCAAGTACTACGTCGGAATCAAGGAGGAGGCAAAGCGTCTTGGGTACAGCATAAACGAATTTTGGCTTCACGACCCGCGCCTGAATGCCGAAATTCTCGCAAAGACTTTCCGTTCGCGCGGCATACGCGGCGGCGTGATAATCGGGCACTCCGCCGACAACGTTTTTCCCGCCGAGTACGAGTCTGTTTGGCGCGACTTCTATTTCATTTCCGTCGGCATTCAGACATTCAATCCGACCCTCGAAATGGTTTCCGCCGACCAGTATGCCGTCGCCTACGGGGCGACAAAAAAGGCGGTGGAACTCGGCTACAAACGCCCCGCGCTCGTGATAGAAAAGCACATCGACGAAATCGTCGGCGGGCGGTTTGTCGGCGGCTTTCTGCGCGCGCAGTTCGACCTGCCCGCGACCGACAGAATCGCGCCGTTCACATATTCCGACACGCTTTCGGGCTATGTAGACAAACTCTATTCGTGGCTCGACAAGCGCAAGCCCGACGTCGTTTTGTACCTGCTCGACTCCACCCGGGAAATTATCGCCGACAAGCCCAGAAACGGCGGGTGCATACCGCTTATCCAGCTGGAGCGGCGCGGCTACGTTCCAGAATGGACGGGCATGGAACAGAACAACGACCTCGTCGGGCGCGTCGCCCTCAGGCGTCTTTGCGACATGCTAAACCGCAATCCCGCGCGCGGCGGCGAGGCGTCAAATCTCCTGACGCTCGTCCCGCCGACGTGGATAGGCTCTTCGTCTGACTTGGAGCAGAAGATGTAGCGCGCGCTTCCGCGGCACGCGCGCCGCGCCGAGCGGGAGGCTCGGTGCAATGCATAGCGGCTTTTTGCGTTGCGGGACGGGTTTTACTCAACTGTACAGTAAAAACGTTCTAAATTTTGGTTGAAGTCCGCGGGGCTTTCGAAATATTCGGTTTCTGTTGACGGGGGCGAACGCCGTCGGCGGAAATACCACTTTTGCGCGGGCATACCACAAATATGGATTGCGGAAAACCGGTTTTTAGCCTAAGATGCGGGCGTCCCGAAAACGCTTCGGCACAACATTCAAACACGGCGATAATTATGAAACAATGCGACTTTGTGGGACTCGGCTTTTGCAGCAACGACGACCTTTCCCTCCTGCCAGAAATCCCCTTCGACTCGAAGGTGAAAATCATAACCCACACAATTCAGGGCGGAGGCCCCGCCGCAACCTCGACGGTCGCCGCCGCGCGTTTGGGCATGAGCGCGGGCTTCATCGGGGTTGTCGGCGACGACGACGCGGGAAAACGCATTCTATCCGACTTCGAGTCGGAAAAAGTCTCCACAGAGGCGATGGTCGTCCGATGCGGCAAAACCTCCGCCGTCGCCTACTGCTGGATTGACCAGCCCACGGGCAAGCGCAGCGTTGCGTGGGAGCGCGGCGACGCCCCCGAATTGGAAGCGTCCGACGTTTCGCTCGACCTCGTCGCAAAGGCGAAGATTCTGCACATAGACGGGCACAACCCCGTCGGCGCGCTTGCCGCCGCAAAGAAAGCGCGGGAGTGCGGCGTGCTTGTGAATTTCGACGCGGGCACAATGCGCGACGGCGTCGCCGAGCTTCTTCCGTACGCCGACATTTTGATAGCCTCCGAGGCGTTTGCGCGTGGCTGGACAAAGCGCGAAAATTTGGAGGACGCCCTCAAAGTCCTCGCCGAATACGGGGCGAAAGTCGTGGGTTGCACGATGGGCGCGGAAGGCTCGATGGTCTACGCGGACGGCGGGTTCATAAAGTGCCCAACGTTCAACCACATCAAGCCCGTCGATACCACGGGTTGCGGCGACGTCTTCCACACGGGCTTCGCCGTGCGCTACCTCGAAACGCGCGATTTGTACGAGTGCCAGCGGTTCGGCGCGGCGGTGTCGAGCCTCAAATGCCTGAAACTCGGCGGCAGGGCGGGAATCCCCACGAGGGCGCAGGTTGACGAATTTTTGGAAAACAACAAATAACAAAACAGGAGCGTAATTATGAAAAAGAAGTTTAAAATAGGGTTTCTTCCCCTCACGAAGGCGAACTGGACAAACGACGTAATGGAAGCGCAGCGCGCAAAGGCTCGCGAAATGCTCCAAGCCATTCCCGATGTCGAAGTCGTCGGCGGAGAGGCTATGATAGACGTCGAGCCGAAGGCGATGCGCGAATACGAAATTTTCGAAAGGGAGCGTCCCGACATCATTGTAGCGTTTTACGCCACGTTTGCGCTCGGCGTGATTGTTCCGCGCTTTGCGAAAAATCTGAAAACGCCCGTAATCCTCTGGTCTATACCCGAACCCGACCCCGCGGGCGGACGCTTGCAGGCAAATTCGTTCTGCGCGACAAACATGAACGCGCACTTCCTCTGGCGTTTCCACGTTCCGTATTTCCACGTCCACGGCGCGATAGACTCGGCCGAGGCGCAAAAGGGATTGGAACGCGCGGTAAGGATTGCGCGCGCGGCCGACACTGTTTCCAAAATGCGAATCGGGGTAATCGGCGGGCGCGTCCCCGGCTTCTACACGTCGTGCTGTTCGGAAATGCTTTTGCGCGACAAAATCGGGCCGGAAGTGAAATACATCACCATGCTCGAAGTCGTAAACGCCGCAAAGAACATGCCCGAAGAGCGCGTGGTTGAGGCTCTGAAAATAATAGAGTCGGACACTTGCTGCGCGCCGACCGCGTCGGCTGGCGACGTCCGCAAGTCCGCCGCGCTTTTTGCCGCCATTGCCGAAATGAAGGAAAAATTCCTTGTGGACAATTTCACGCTCCGCTGCTGGCCCGAAGTCATTTCGGAAGACCTCTACGGAATCACCGCATGCTCGACAATCGGACACCTCAACAACCACGGGCTTCTCACCGTCTGCGAGGGCGACGTCTACGCCGCCGTCATGCTGCGCTTGGAAAAGGAGCTTTCGGGGCAGGACCCGTTCTTCTGCGACATGATTGTCTGCGAGGGCGACCACGCCGTTCTCTGGCACTGCGGCGCGGCTCCGTGCTCTCTGCGCAAGGAGGGCTTCAAGAGCAAACTCACAAACAGCTCTACCGTCGTAAAGTGCGGCGTCACGCACGAGTTCCCGCTCAAAGCGGGGCGCATAACGCTTGCGCGTCTGGGCGAAACGCGCGACGGCAGCCGTTTCAGAATGTTCATCGCAACGGGCACGGGGCTTGATACCGACCTGTTTGTGCGCGGAAATCCGCTCAAAGTCAAATTCGACGCGGGTTGCGAAAAAATCCGCGACGTCGTGTTCAATCAGGGCTTCGAGCACCACTTCTCGATGGCGTACGGCGACATCTCCAAGGAGCTTCTGGAATACTGCCGCATAATGGACATCGAGCCCGTTCTTGTTCAATAAATTCGGTTAATTTAAACTAAAAATACATTATGAGCAAGGGAAAATACCTTATCAATCTTGCGCCCAAACAGGGCTACAATAAAATCTTTGACGTAGGCGAATACGGCATGAACCTCACGTCGTTCGGGCTGATAAAGCTCGCGGCGGGAACATCGTACAGGGGCGACACGGGCGGCTTTGAAGTCGCGCTGGTGGTGCTCGGCGGCAAGTGCTCGGCGAAGGGCGACGGCTTCGAATTCGCGGAGGTCGGCGGACGCAAAAATCCCTTCGACGGCGCGCCGCACACGCTCTACCTGCCGCGCAACACGAAGTACGAGCTTACCGCGACAACCGACATTGAGATTGCCTACAACGCGTCTCCCGCCTCGCGCGACACCGCAAAGCCTACTCTCATCACGCCCGACATGACGCGCTCGTTCGAGCTTGGCCGCGAAAACTTCACGCGCCGCGCGACCGTCATTTTGGACGAAAAATTCGAGTCGGAGCACTTCTATATCGGCGAGGGCATGATACCGTCGGGCAACTGGTCGGGCTATCCGCCGCACCGCCACGACATCGACAATCCGCCCGACGAAATCGACATGGAGGAAACCTACTTCTACATGTTCGATCCCGCGCAGGGCTTCGGAATCCAGAAGATTTACACGCCCGACGGGCGAATCGACGAAACCTACACCGTCAAGAACTACGACACCGTCGCAATCGCGGAGGGATTCCACCCGCTGTGCGGCGCGCCTGGGTACTCCATGTACTACCTTTGGACGATGGCGGGCAAAAACAACCGCGGTTTGATTTCGTCGCTCGACCCCGAGCACAAATGGGTTGTCGGAAAATAATGGACGGAGTTCGCGACATCTTGCTCGGCGTCGATTTCGGCACGGGAGGCTGCAAGGTCTCGGCGTTGTCGGCGGCGGACGGGCGTTTGCTGGGCGACGCGTCGGTCGAATACGCAACCGAGTACGCGCATGCGGGCTGGTCGGAGCAGAACCCCGACGATTGGTATGCGGCGATGCGCGGGGCAATCCGCGCGGTTGCGGCGAAGGGTGTCGATTTGTCGAAAGTGCGCGCGCTCGCGTTCGACGGCTCGACCCACAACGCGGTTCTCATGGACGCCGGCTACAAGCCAATCCGCAAGACAATCATGTGGACCGACCAGCGCAGCGTCGCCGAGTGCGCCCTGTTGCGCGAAAAGTACGGCGAGACGATTTTTAAAACCGCATACCAGTCGCCCAGCCCGACGTGGACGTTGCCGCAAATGATGTGGCTTAAAAACAACGAGCCTGAAATTCTAAAAAAGACAAAGCGCGTGCTCTTCGTGAAAGACTACGTTCGCTACCTGCTCACGGGAGTCGCCGTAAGCGACTACATCGAGGCGCAGGGCACGCTGTTTTTCGACATGAAAACCATGTCGTGGAGCAGGGAGCTTGTGGAGCTTTCGGGGCTTGATTTCGACGCCCTGCCGAAGCTCGTCAAGCCCACCGACGCCGTCGGGCGCGTCGGCGCAAAGGCGGCAGCCGACACGGGGCTTCCCGAGGGCGCTCTCGTAGTCTGCGGCACGAGCGATTCCGCCGTGGAAGACTACGGCGCGGGTGCGGTAGAAGTAGGCGACTGCATCGTAAAGCTCGCCACCGCGGGCAACGTGAACGTCATGACCGCCGAACCGCACCCCTTCAAAACTACGCTCACATACTCGCACGTCGTGGAGGGCATGTGGT
>JAJXPD010000143.1 GCA_021641325.1 Opitutales bacterium | reverse complement strand
GCGTAGTCGAAATGCGTTTCGCCGCACATTTGCGACGCGAAGCGCGACGCGTCTATTTTCGTCGCCTGCGCTATGCCGTCGCGCCCCGCGCGGAGGGAGGCGAGAATGGACTCGCAGTCGTTGCCTATCGGCGTGATTGCGCCTATTCCCGTGATTGCGGCCTCAATTTTGTTTTGTTGCATTCCGATTTGTGTTTAAGGTTGAAACGAATTCGAGCGCGAGCGTGTAGCTTTCCGCCTCGATTTTAATTTTCGTCGGGATTTCGCGCCCGCCGATTTTTTTGAAATTTCCGAAAACCGCCCTGTATCCGTCGAACGACACCGATTCGAGCCTGTCGCCCGACCTCCTGAAAAACACGGTGTCGGCATTCCCGAAACCGCCGAATCCGAGCACGATTCGGAGGTCGCGCAGGGCGAATTTTTCGGCGAGCCTTTGCGGCAGAATCGCGCTTCCCTCGCACGAGGCGTTTCCGTCGGCGTCCGCCGAGATTTTCGCGAGCCTCCCCGCGACGCCCTGCAAGACCATCTGCGCCGAGTTTTCTCCGCCCGCAACGTACACTGTAAGCGCGATGTCCGCGCCGCCTGCCGAGAGAATCCCGCGCTGAATGTACGACATTCCCCGCAGCGGGTAGTCTGCCGCGAATGCTGCCGCGCAGAGCATGAGCGCGAGGGCGACTGTTGCGAGTTTGCGCATTTTAAAATTCGGGTTTGTCGAAATTTTTTTCGTCGAACGCCGCTTCGATTCCCTTCGGATTCTCGCGGATTTCCGAAATCGAAAGTACGGTTTTGTCGCCGTTTGTCTCGAAAAATTCGAGCGATTTCGGGAAGCGTCCCGAATAGACCACGACGATTTTTTTGATGAACTTCCGCACGCCCGCCGACTTCGGCGTAAGCGTCGCGGTGTCGCCGTCGCGCCGCACGTTGTAGTCTTCCGAAGACTCTCCGATTGCGAGCCTGCCGATTTCACGCGCGGTGCGCCTTACCGCCTCCGCAAACGGCGTGTCGAGCCTCCGCCAGCCGTCGGACGTTTTTTCGAACGCGAATACCCCGCGCTCGTTGCAGATTGTAAGCGACTCGAACGGCGAGAGCACGCGCCAGCGCACCCTGCCGCTTGCGTCCGCCGCAAGCGTGCATTCGCCGACGACGGGTTCGGGCAGAATCGAGACGTATTTGCTTTGCGTCATTCTCACGAGCACCGATTCGGGCGCGGCGGAGAGCGTGCACGCCGCAAGCATTATCACTGCCGCAAATTTTTTCATAGTATTTTAAAGACCGTTAGCGCGCGCATGTTCGTCGAGGACATTGTGTACCGCGCGAAGATTTTGCCGCTCTCGCCCGATTTTTCGGCAATCGCCGCCGCCGAAACGCAGTAGTTTGCGCCGTATTTTCCGCCGGAAAATTCGGGCGTTCCGAAGCTTTCGGCGAGCGCGTCGAGGCGTTTTTTTTGAAACGCGTTTTGCGGCGTTGACGCGAGGAATCCGCCCAATTCTTTCGGCGAAAGCCCGATGTCGGCGAGGATTTTTTCGGCTCTTGCGCGTTCCGCATTTGCGTCGCGTGAAATTCTTGCAATGTCGAGGGCGAGGATTTCCGCAAGCGGTTCGGCTTCCGCGCAGTGCTCCGTTCCGACGAAATATGCCGCGGCGAAGTCGGAGGTTTCGGCGGGGCGTCCCCTTTGCTTCAAAAACTCGTCGGCAAGTTCGGCGTGTTCGTCGCCCGCGCAGACGACCGCCGCGTCCGCGCCGCCGCAGTATATCTCGCGCAGAGTTTGCGCCATTGCGCATTCGAACGAAATTTCCTTTGCGGTCGCCGCGCTGTTCAGCCCTCCGAATTTTTCGCGCACGGCAATCGCCGACGGCACCGCGTTGTGCACCGAGTTCGTGAACGCCGTCGGCATGGGTTCGGCCTCGCGCTTTTCGAAAACGTTTTCGACGAACGCGAGCGTCTGCGACGTCATTCCAAGCCCCGTGCCCCAGCAGACGGCGGTTCTGTTTTTTTCGGCTTTCGGCTTCGCGCGGGCGAGCGCGGTTTCCGCGGCTTGAAGTCCCATTTTTTGCAGGTGCGCGAATTTGCGTTTTTTTAGCGGCGGAATGTTAGGCAGAAGCGCGGAGTCTTCCGCAATTCCGCCGTCGCCTACGATTCCGAAGCCGTAGACGAACACGCGCCGTTTTTCGGAGGGCTTTGCCGTTTGCGGTTTTTTGCGCGAAATCGCAACCGCCGCGTTGTTGCCGCCGAAGCCGAGCGAAACCGTGAGCGCCGTGTTTATTTCGGCGTCTTTCACCTCCGCTTCGGGGGCGATTCCGACTTCTTCGTCGAATGTTTCGAAGCCCGCGTTCGGCGGAATTTTAGAGCGTTTTATAGCCTCTACCGAAAGTATCGCGTTGACTATTCCGCTCGCGCCGAGCGTGTGTCCGAACACGCGTTTGAGCGACGAAAACGGCGGAATGTCTTGCCCGAAAACTTTTTTCAGAGCGGCGGCTTCCGCGGTGTCGTTTCCGCGCGTCGCCGTGCCGTGGGCGTTGTAGTAGTCGGCTTTTGTGGAGCTTCCCAACGCCGCCGACATCGCCCGCGCCGCGCCGTCGCCGTCTGGGGCGGGGGCTGTCGCGTGGTACGCATCGCAGGTTCGCGCCCAGCCCGAAATGTAGGCAAGAGGCTCGCCTTTCGCCGCGCCGTCGGCGGCAAGAATCATCACTCCCGCGGCTTCGCCCAGGTTTATGCCGTCGCGGTTTTTGTCGAAGGGCGAGCATTTGCCTTTCGAAAGCAGAAGAAGGGAGCCGAAGCCGTTTACTGTAATGCGCGAGAGCGCGTCGACCCCGCATACTATCGCGGCGTCGCACGCTCCCTGAGAAATCGCGTTGCACGCCTCCGCGAGCGCGATTGAAGAGCTTGAACACGCCGTCGAGAACGCCGCGCATTCGCCGAGCGCGCCCGCGCGTTTTGCCGCGATTTCGGCGAGGGTTGAGCATTCGTAGCCTGCGAGTTCGCGCAGTCCGTTCCCGCCGCTTTTGCGGTTTCGTTCGAGCATGTTTTCGGTCTCGAAAATGCCGCCGATGCTCGTGCCCGCAAACACGGCGATTCTCTCCCGCGCGATTCCGCCCAAGTCGGCATTCGCCAACGCTTCGTCCAACGCCGCAATCAGCAGGCGTTCGCAGCGCGAGCGTCTGCCGTTTTGCGGAATGTCCGCCGCCGCTACGAATTTGTCGGCGTGGCGCGGGCTTTCGAAGAGCCGCAGTTGCGAAAGAAGGTCGCGCCCCGAAAACGCGGCGTTTGCGGCGTCTTCGAGCGACATTCCCGCCGCCGCCGCCAGTCCGGCGGAGATTACTGCGGGAACTCGGCTCATTTTTTCTTGGAAATCACGAAGTCGGCGAGCGCGCCGACCGACGCAAAGACCGTTTTTGCGTCCGCGCTTTCGTCCACCGACACCCCGTATTCGCGTTCGACCATCACGACGAGTTCGAGGGCGTCTACCGAGTCAAGCCCCAGCCCGCCGTCGCCGAAGAGTTCGGCGTCGGTTTCGATGTCGGACGGCGACACGCCCTGCAAGTTCAGAGCCGACACGATTTTAACCTTGATGTCTTCTATAAGCGAGTTTCTGTCCATTTCAAAAAAATATAATTGCCGTCATCTTATTTCGCGCCCGTCGTCGCGCAAGCATATTTCAATTCCAGAAATCGTAAAAATTGAACCACTGGTACTTGTATTTTCGGAGCGCGGTTTCGAGGTTTTTCATGAATGCGCGCGCGCAGTCGTCGGGCGGCGTTTTTGCGGGGTCGAAAACCTCCGACGCCCGCATTGCGTATTCGAATTTTTTTTCGCGCGTGCAGATTATCTGCACGGCTTTGACTTTCGCCGTTTTTGCGAGCGAAAACGCGGCGGTTGGCGCTTTCACTTTCGAGCCGAAAAATTCCGCCTCCGCGAACCTTCCGCCCGCGTACCTGTCGGCGTGGATTGCGACAATCGCGCCCCTTTTGAGTGCGGCGTAGGCTTCGACGTATCCGAGCGAGCCGTCGTCGAAAATCTTGGGCGCGTCGATTTTCCGCGCCGATTCCGCCAGCTTTTGAAGTTCGGGGTTCTCCCTGTCCGCGCCGAGCACCACGACCTCCCTGCCGTATTCCGAAAGCTTTGTTCCCGCCGCCGCCCAGCCGCCGACGTGCGCCGTGAGCACCACGACCCCGCGTCCGTCCGCCATCGCGTCTTCGAGCGTCGCGCGGCACTCGTCGCGCAGTGTTATCTTGCTTTCGCCGAGCATGACGGAGGTTCTGTCGAGCAGGCACGCTCCGAACGTAAACAGCAGCTTGTATGTCTCAGCCGAGAACGCCCCGACTTTCCGCCCGTTTACGCGCGACAGAAATTCGACCGCCCCCGCGCAGGCGCGTCTTCTGAAAACCATGAAGTACGCCGCCACGAACGCCAGCAGAACGTACGCGGGCGCAAGCCCCAGCTTCAGGAGTTTGAGAAAGCATAGGTTTCCCCAGTAGCCGCCGTAGCTTTTGCCCGTCCACTGGCTCATTTGCCGTTCCCCCTTTCGGGCGACAGCGCGAGGCACGCGCAGAATATCGCGAAAATCGAGACCGCCGCGGCGAGTCCGAGCGTTTTCATCACGGGGTGCTCCGCAAAGCCGAGCATGCCGAACGCCGCGACCGTCGTCGCCGCCGACAGGAACACCGCGGGGTAGGGCGGCTTTCGACCGCGCATTTTTGCGAACAGCGGGAAAACCGCGTAGTCTTGCGCGATGCAGACGGCGAAAATTACGAACACCGAATTTACCATGTTAATCGGGATTCCCGCCGCCCCCATGATGCCCAAGCTCCAAAGCAGTCCGGCCGCAACGGGCGCGAGGATTTTCAGCGCCGCCGAAATACTGCGCGTCGCCGCAAGCAGGTAGAGCGCGACCGCCGCAAACGCCGCCGCCGCGAATTTTGCAAGCCACTCGTACGCGTTTTGCGCAATGCGTTCGCCGAGGTACTGCGCGTCTATGTAGTGCGCGCCGAGCCTCTCCGCGGCTTCGGCGAATTTGCGCCTGTCCGCGCCGTCGGCGAGCTTCACGGGAAGCGCGATTGCCCTGCCGTCGGGCGAAATTTTCCCCCTGAAAATGTCGGCGAGCGGGCTGAGCTTTTCGGGTTCGGGGGAGACTTTCCCGCGCCAAATGTCGAGGTCGAGAGCGGACGGGTTCAGCCCCTCCGCCCTTGCCGCCGCCTCTATTTGCGCGGCTTTGCCGTCGCGGAATTTCTCCCAGCGGGCGGCGTTTTCGGCGCGTGTCTTCGAGTCGGGCAGAATGGGCGAGAGCGGGAAAATTTCGGCGTTCGGAAGCTTCGACGCCCGCCTTTCGATTTCCGCGCATTTGCGTTTTGCGGCGTCGGCGGAGTCGGCTTCCACAAGCAGAAACGCCCGCGAAACGCCGTCTTTCCAGACGCTTCTAAGTAGCGTGTCGTCGCGCTTCGCCTCTTTTCCGAGGGCGCTTAGCGACGCCAAGTTTCCGTCGAATTTCACGTCGAGCGCAAACGGAACCGCCGCCGCAGAAAGCAGCACAGCCGCCGCCGCCCGCGGAATTTTGGCGGGCAGAAAGTCGGGCGGGGCGAAGGCGATTTTCAGTGTG
>JAJXPD010000008.1:17774-24776 GCA_021641325.1 Opitutales bacterium | reverse complement strand
TTGCTTTACTATGAATAAAGGATTTTTGCGTTTTATATTTTTGGTTTTATTTTCGGCGGTTTCGGTCTTCTTTGTTTCGTTTGTCGAAGCGGCGGAAAATGACAAAGCCGCCTATCCGCCTTCCGGGCAAACCGCGCAGAAGGAAACCGGCTATTGGCTGTCTAAAACGGGCAAGCGGCATAACTCGTCTTGCCGTTATTACAAGTGTAAGGGGCGACCCTGCTCGAAAGACGAGGGTGTTGCCTGCAAAGTTTGCAAGGGTTAGGCTTTCCGTTGCTTTTGCGTTTTGCCGTCCGTTTTAAGCAAGACTTGTCCGCCCTTTCAATTTTCCAATCGAGAGGGGGCGGTCGGTTTTCTATCTGTGCGGGGAGATTGCGCGTGGGAGGTATTTGTGGAGGTCGCTTGTGGCAAGAGCCGTTTCTCCGAGTTCTGTTGTCGCCGTTTCCGCGGCGAGTCCGAGCCACATTGATGCCTGCGCGCCTGCCCTTATGGCGTCGTTTTTCAAGGACTTGTTTGCGAGTAATGCTCCCGAAATTCCGGCGAGCATATCGCCGCTTCCCCCGCGGGCGAGGGCGGGGCAGCCGCGCGTTTGGATTATGATTGTCTTGCCGTCGGAGATTTTCGTCGCCGCCGATTTCAATGCGATTGCGCATTCGTATTTTTTGCATGCGTCGAGCAATGACGCATCGGAGGCGTCGGGGGCGAGCCGCAGAATTTCCCCCTCGTGTGGTGTCAGCAAAGCGGGGGCGTTGCGCGACGGCAGGATTTTTGCTATCGGCTCGCGTATTGCGTCGGCGTCGAGCACTGCGGGCAGTGCGGGGTTGAGCCGCAGGATTTCGCCGACGAGTGCCTGCGTTTCGGGCGAGTCCGAGAGTCCGCAGCCTGCGAGCAATGCGCTTGCCGCGCCGAGTCTGTCGCGCACGAGTCCGAGCGCGTCGAGGGCGATAGCCCCCGATTCGTCTTCGGGGCAGCCGACCCAGATTGCGGACGGTTCAGCCGCCGCGAACGCGGGCGCGAGCGATTCTGGCACGAAGCTTGAAACGAGTCCCGCGCCCGCGCGCAACGCCGCGCGTGTTGCGAGCATTGCCGCCCCAGGATATTTGCGCGAGCCTGCTACGATGAACAGATGCCCGAATGTGCGTTTATCGGAGAGTGCGGGGCGCAGAGTGTTTGCGAAGCGGAGAATATCGGGGCGGGCGATTCTGATTGCCGCGCCGTCGAATTCTGTGGGGGCATCGAAAAAGCCGATATCGACGTATCTGAGTCTGCCCGCGCATTCGCGGTTATGCGGCTTGAACAAAACGTCTTTTGCGATGCCCGTGGCGTATGTTGCGTCGGCGCGGAACACGCATTCCTGCGGAGTATCCGCCGCGCCCGAGGGAATGTCTATCGAAATTTTTATGCCGGCGCGGACTGTGTTTGCCGCGCGGATTTTCTCCGCCGCAGACTCCCTCAGCGGGGGCGTGAAGCTCATTCCCAGAATGCCGTCGATTGCGAGGTCGAACTCACGCGCGGTATCGATTTCCCTGCCGATTTCGAGTTCGGGAAATTTTTTTGCGAGCGCGTCGAGAGCCTTTTTTGTATTGGGCTTCATTTTTGCGGTGTCGCCGCAAATGACGGTGATTTTAGGCGACGCGGATTTTTCCGCGATTGAGGAGAGCGCAATCAGGGCGTCGCCGCCGTTGTGTCCGCTTCCGACGAATGCGAGCAGTTTGGGGGAGTAGGGCAGTCGCGGGCCGAATTCGCGCAAAAATTCCCGCGCGACACCCGTTCCCGCCTTTTGCATGGCGGCAAAGGACGCGTTATCGGAGTTTCCGAGCAGGGCGGCTTCGAGCCGTTTTGCGTCGGCGCAGGAGAGTATTGGGTGGGATATTTTTTCCATTGTTCAGCGTGAGGCTACTGCGAATGCGATTGCGTATTCCTTCAAGTGCGAGACGCTCACGAGCATTTTCGCCGCGCCGAGTTTTTCGAGCGCGTCGCGGGCGGCTTCGTCGAGCACGACGCGGGGCGCGCCGAGTTCGTCGTTTTCAATCGACAGGCTTTTGAGCGTGATTTTCCCGCGCAGTCCCGTTCCGAGCGCTTTTGCCATTGCCTCTTTTGCGGCGAATCTTGCGGCGAAGCGCAGGGCGGCATCGGGGCGCGCGGCGCAGTATTTTATTTCGGCGTCGGTGAATGTTTTTTTCAGGAAGGCGTCGCCGTACTGTTCGAGCATTTTCGAAATGCGGGCGACGTCGGCGATGTCGGTGCCGACTCCCGCGACGCCTCCCGCGTCCTGCAAGTTAGCGGGCATTTATAAGTTCCCTCATTTCGGCGACGGCGCGTTCCGTTCCCACAAGAAGCGCGCGCGACATGATGGTGTGTCCGATGTTGAGTTCGTTGAAATCAGCCGCGCGGAGCAGTTCGCCGACGTTGCGGTAGTTTATGCCGTGCCCTGAGTTTACGGTGAGTCCCAGCGATTTTGCGAAGTCCCGCGCGGAGGCTATGCGTTTGAGCTCGGCGTTGCGTTTTTCAACGTTGCCCCACGCGTTTGCGTATGCGCCCGTGTGGAGTTCGACGGTGGGCGCGCCGATTTCCGCGGCAACCCTGATTTGTTCGGCTTCGGGGTCGATGAAAATCGAGCAGATTATTCCCTTTTTCGAAAGCGTTTCGACGGCGCGGGCGGTTCTGTCTTTGATGTCGGGGTCGAGCAGGTTGACGCCGCCCTCGGTTGTGACTTCGCGGCGGTTTTCGGGAACGAGGCACGCGTAGTCTGGCAAAATTTCCGTCGCGAATTTAACAATTTCCTCCGAGCACGCCATTTCTAGGTTGAGTTTTGTGGAGATTTTTCTGCGCAGTTCGGCGATGTCGGCGTCCTGCATGTGGCGTCTGTCTTCGCGCAGGTGGGCTGTGATTGAGTCCGCGCCGCCGCGTTCCGCCGCGAGCGCGATTTCCGCGGGGTTCGGTTCGACTATTACGTCGGGATTGTCCAGCGATTCGCGGTAGCGCGCCTGTCTGAGCGTTGCGCTGTGGTCGATGTTTACTCCGAGTTTTGTCATGGTATTTCCCTTTCTATTGAAATTTTTTCCAGAGCGACGGCAGGAACAGCACGAGGATTGCGTAGAATTCGAGACGCCCCGTAATCATTAAAAATGCCGAAATTATTTTCGACGAGTCGCCGAAAAATCCGAAATTTTTCGACGGCCCGACCTCCGCGAACCCCGGCCCTATGTTGTTCAGGCACGCGATTGCCGCCGACAGCGTGCCCTCCAAGGACATGTCGGGTTCGAGAACCGCAAGCAGCACCGTGGCGCAGAGGGACAGCCCGAAAAATATTGCGCAGTGCGAGAGCACGCTTTTGATGTCGGAGTCGTCGAGGCTCTTGCCGTTGACGGAGATGTTCCTCACGACTCTCGGTCGGAACGATTTTTCAACCTCGTTGCATGCTATCTTGAACGCCGCGACCGCGCGCGAGACTTTCAGCCCGCCCGACGTCGAGCCCGCGCAGCCGCCGATTATTATCAGCACGAAAAATATTGCGTGCGTTGCCGGAAGCCACGTTCCGTAGTCTATTCCCGCAAAGCCCGTTGTGGTCATCAGCGAAACCGACGCGAACGCCGCCTTTGTAATCGCCTCTCCCCAGTCGGACGCCGATCGGAAGTCTTGCGCGATGAACGCCGCGACCGCCGCCGTCGATACGAGCAGTATTGCCGAGTATGTCCGAAACTCCGTGTTCGACGCCAGTTTTTTGAAGTCGCCGCCGATTGCCGCAAGCATCGGCATGAAGCTCACGCCGCCGACGAACATGAAGAACGTCGTCGCCCAGTAGACCGCGTTGCTGTCGTAGTGCGCCATGCCGTTTTCGTACACGCTGAATCCGCCCGTTGAGACCGCCGAGAACATGTGGCAGACGCCGTCGAACCAGCCCATTCCGCAGAGTTTGAACGTGGCAAGGCACAGCGCGGAGACGCCGAGGTAGAGCGCGAGTATTTTGAAGATTCCGCTTTGAATGCGCGCGGTTTCTATTCCGCCGCCCGCGTTCGCGCTCGATTCGCTTGCGTACAGAATCCTTCCGCCCGACCCCATGAAGGAGAGAATCGCCACGAAGAACACGAGCACTCCCATGCCGCCAATCCAGTGCGACAGGCAGCGCCAGAACATCAGGCTGTGGGGGAAGTCGGCAAAGCTAGAAAACACGCTCGAGCCCGTGGTTGTCAGCCCGCTTGTGGATTCGAAAAACGCGTCTGGAAACCCGCAGCCCAGAATCAGCGCGTAGGGCAGGCTTCCGACGGCGGAGGCGATAATCCAGCCAAGCCCCACGACGCACATCGCCTCCTTTTTGAAGAGCTTTTTGGGCGCGTTGCGGCTCGGCAGGTAGAGGGCGAACGCAAGCATTACGCAGAGGGCGATTACGCATATCCACGACGGCATTGCCTCGCTTTCGAGCGGCGACGCCCCGTAGAGCAGCGACACCCCCGTGCACGCCGAAAACGCCAGCGCCATGACCCACAGCACCATCGAGAGCATCTTGAATATGATAGAGTAGTTCATTTATCTGAACATCGCCGCGACTTCCCCGATTTTCTCCTTTTCGAGAATGAGAATGAGCCTGTCGTCGCTTTCTATGACGTCGTTTGCCCCTGGCACTTTTGCGTCGGTATCGTTTACGATTGCCGCGATTATGCACGCGGGCGGAAGTTTGAGGTCCTTCACCGACTGTCCGCAAGCCGCGCTCTTTCCCGACACTTTAAGCTCGATGAATTCGACCGCGCCGCCTTTGAGCGCGCCGACCACTGCGAAGTCTCTGTTGGCGACGTATTTTTTGATTTCGTCGGCCGTAACTCGGCGGGGAGAGGCGTCGGCGGTGATGTTGAGGAATCCGCTGATGTTGCGCAGAACCTGCTCGTAGTCGGGCTTGTTGATTACAAGTTCCACGTATTTTGCGCCGAGCTTTTTTGCCTGAATCGAGGTCATGACGTTTTCTTCGTCGTCTTTCGTGCAGGCTATGAAGTAGTCGGCGTCGCCTATCTGCTCCTCTTCGAGAAGCCGCAGGGACGTTGCGCTGCCGTTGATTACCGTGACCGACGGGAACTGTTCGGCGATTTCGCGGCATTTGTCGAGGTCGGGTTCTATGACCCTGATTTTGAAGCGGTAGTTCGAGAGCCTGCGGATTACCGAAATCGCCGTTTCCGTCGCGCCGTTGAGGACTATCCTCACGCTTTCCGAGTTGCGCTCCGAAGAGAACGTTCCGCGGTGTTTCAAAATGCTGTCGGGCGTGCCGATGAGGGTGATTTTGTCGCCGCGTTCGAGCACGGTGTCGGCGGTCGGAACGTAGAGTTTGTCGCCGCGTTCGACGTAGCCGATTTTCACGGCGGGGTCGAGCTTGATGTCGCGCAGGCGTTTGCCCTCCGCCTTTGCGCCCTCCGAAATTTCGGTTTCCTGCAATTCAATCTGCCCCCGCGCGAAGTCTTCGACCGCCATTCTTTCGGGGTTGCGGACGTGTTTTGCAAGCTCCACGGCGGTAAGAGCTTCTGGGTTTATGAGAATGTCTATGCCGAACTGCTTTTGGTAGTTTACAAGGGAGTTGTCGGCGTATACCTGGTCGTGAACCCTTGCGATTGTGGTTTTTGCGCCGAGCTTTTTGCCTATTGCGCAGGCGACGATATTGAGCTGGTCGAAAGCGGTCATCGCCAGCAGGAAGTCGCAGTCGGACACGCCCGCGAGCGACAGGAATTTTGCCGACGCGCCGTTCCCGCGGATTACCCGCACGTCGAGGTTTTCCTCAATTTCGTCCGCGCGGTCGGTGTCGGACTCCAAGAGCGTTACCCCGTGCCCGTCCTCGCTGAGGATTTGGCAAAGGTAGTGCCCCACGTCTCCTGCTCCGACTATTATTATTTTCATATCTACCTATCGACACTAACAGACTTCGCGCGAATAAAAAGCTTTTTTTGGCGTCCTCCCGACTGCGGAAAAAATCGCCCGCCGCGTATAATGCGTTTGACAAAAGCGGGCGAAAAAATAGATTCGGCGAAAAATTGTCATGAAAGCAAAAGATTTTATGAAGGACCTTTCGTGGTCGCGCAAAGATTTGATTTCGACCGAAGACCTTACCCTCGACGAAATCGGCAAAATTTTCGCAATGGCGGACGTTTTCAAGGCGTCGCTCAAAAGCGACAAGGCAAAGCTCCCCTACCTGAAAGGCCGGGTTGTGGTGAACCTCTTTTTCGAGCCGAGCACCCGCACCCGTACCGCTTTCGAAATGGCGGCGCACAAGCTCGGCGCGGACGTCATAAGCGTGGCGTCGAACATTTCGTCGTCGGTCAAGGGCGAGACGCTCAAAGATACCGCCCGCAACATAGAGGCTCTGATGGCGGATATGATTATCGTGCGCCACAGCTCGTCGGGCGCGGCGAAGTACCTTGCCGACAGGGTGAAAATTCCCGTAATCAACGCGGGCGACGGCGCGCACGCGCACCCAACGCAGGCTTTGCTCGACGCGTTCACCATGCGCGAAAAATTCGGCGGAAACTTCAAGGGCAAAAAAATAACGATTTTGGGCGACATTCTTTTCAGCCGCGTTGCGCGGTCGAACATCTATCTGCTCCAAAAGCTCGGCGCGGAGGTGACCCTTGCGGGACCATCGACGCTCGTCCCGCGCGAGTTCGAAAAGCTAGGCGTGCGCGTCTGCTGCGACCTTGCCGAGGCTGTCGCCGACGCCGATGTCGTGATGCTTCTTCGCATTCAGCACGAACGCCAGAGCGCGACGCACTTCCCGTCGGTCTCCGAATACGCCAACGTTTTCGGGCTGAACCTGCGCCGCGAAAACCTCCTCAAAAAGGGCGCGTTCATCATGCACCCCGGCCCGATTAACAGGGGAGTGGAGCTTGACACGCCGCTTGCGGACTCCGACCGCTCCGTTATCCTCACGCAGGTCACCAACGGCGTCGCGGTCAGAATGGCCGTCATGAACCTTTGCATGCACCGCACAAACCGGTAATTATTATGGAAAACGAAATTTTGATTAAA
>JAJXPD010000008.1:12426-17764 GCA_021641325.1 Opitutales bacterium | reverse complement strand
TTAAAAACGCGAGGGTTGTAGACCCCTCGCAGAATCTCGACAAAGTTTGCGACATTGCAGTCCGCGACGGAGTGTTCGCCGAAAAAGTTTCGCCGAAAGCCGAAGTCGTGGACGCCAAGGGGCTTGTCTTGACCCCCGGTTTTGTTGACATGCACGTCCACCTGCGCGAACCCGGTCAGACTTCGAAAGAGTCTGTGGCGACGGGCACGGCGGCGGCGGCGGCGGGCGGATTCACTTCAATCGTGGCGATGCCCAACACCGTTCCCGCGGCGGACAACGCCTCGACCGTTAGGCTTATTAACGACATCATCGCCGAAACCGCAAAAGTGCGCGTCTACCAGAGCGCGTGCCTTACCGAGGGCAGAAAGGGCGAGACTCTCGCGCCTTTCGGGACTCTCAAAAATCTCGGTGTGATTGCGCTGACCGACGACGGCTCGTGCGTGCAGAGCGCGGAGCTTATGCGCAACGCAATGCAGTACGCGGGCATGTTCGGAATGCTCGTCATGGACCACTGTCAGGAAAACACGCTCACGCGCACGGGGCAGATGCACGAGGGCGAGTGGTCGGCGCGGCTCGGCTTGGGAGGCTGGCCGTCGGCGGCGGAGGACATAATTGTGGCGCGCGACGCGATTTTGGCGCACTACACAAAGTCGCATATCCATTTGCAGCACATTTCGAGCGCGTTGTCGGTGGGAATTATCCGCGACGCCAAAAAGCGCGGAATTAGCATTTCCGCAGAGGCTACCCCGCACCACCTCTCGCTAACCGACGAGTGCCTCAAAGACTACGACACCAATTTCAAAATGTGCCCGCCCGTCCGCACAAAAGCCGACGTGGACGCGCTTATAGAGGGCGTCGTCGACGGCACAATAGAGGTCATCGCGACCGACCACGCACCGCATTCCGAAAACGACAAAGACAGGGAGTTCGACTGCGCCCCATTCGGCATTACTGGGCTTGAAACCGCGTTTTCGGTCTGCCACGAAGTCCTTGTGCGCTCGGGCAAAATCGGCATGCCGAAGCTTGTTGAACTGATGTCGACGCGCCCCGCGCAGCTTCTGAAAATCGACGCGGGCACTCTCGCCGCCGGCGCAAAGGCGGACTTCGTTCTCATCGACGAAAATGCCGAATACGTCTACGACAAAACGCTCTCCCGCTCGACGAATTCGCCGTGGTTCGGCAAAAAACTGCGCGGCAGGGTCGTGGCAACATACCTCGGCGGCTCGAAGATTTATTGATGGAGTATTTCGGGGCAGGCGTTCTCGGGCTTCTGTCGCTTGCGGCTGTGTGGGCTACCGTTGCGAAGACTGCGGGGAGCGCGCGCGGCGTGTGTTCGGCGGAGCTTGACGCGTTTTCGACGATGCTTCTCGCGTTCCTTTTCGTGCTGGGCGCGCTTGTTTCGATGTCCGTTGCGCGGGCGTTTGCCGACGCTTCGGGCGACTTTTTCAAAATATTTCTGCCGACTTCCGTTTCGCAAATTACGGCGCTTGCGCTTTGCGCTGTTTTTGCGCGTTTCGCGAAAATCAAGCTCGACTTCAAGCCGACCCGCGCCGCTCTCAAAACGGGTGCGTTGTACTTCTTCCCGACCCTTGCGGTGCTTGCGTGCGGCGCGTGCATAGCGGTGTTCTACAAGGCGGCGTTCGGCGAGGACATTGCGCGGCAGGAGATTGTAGCTCTCTTTGCGGGAATAGGCGACATTCGGGTAAAGATTTTCGCCGTCTTCACAATCGCGGTTCTTGCGCCGATTGCCGAGGAGACGTTTTTCCGCGGCATTCTGTACCCCGTCTTCAAGGGCGCGTTTTCGGCGGTCTTGCCAGATTCGAAAAAAGCCGTCGCAACGGCGGCTTCGGCGGCGGTAGTGTCGGTTTTGTTTTCGCTAATCCACGCGAGCGCGTACGCCGCCGCGCCGATTTTCCTGATGGGGATAATCCTCGTCTGCGCCTACGAAAAATCTGGCTCGCTCGTTTCGCCGATAGTTGCGCATTCGCTTTTCAACGCCGCGAACATCGCGGTGATTTTAATTTTATGAAACCTTTTGCGACAGTCGGAACGGTCGGCGGCTTGGGCGAAAAACGCCTGATTTCGCGCGTGTGCGCAAAATTCGGCGCGGCAGCCGATTTGCCGCCCCCATTCGGGGCGGGCGACGACTGTGCCCTCGTGCTTTCGCAGTCCCTGAAAAAAAACGTCCTGCTTACAAGCGACGCCGTCATTTTGGGCAGGCACTTTTCTCCCGACACCCCGCCCGAACTCGCGGGCGCAAAGCTCGTGAAGCGCAACGTAAGCGACATCGCCGCAATGGGGGCGCGTCCGTTCGCCGCGCTTGCAAGCTCGATATGCTCGCCAAACGTGTCGGTCGAATGGCTCGACGGTTTTTGCGGGGGCATGGGCGTTGCCGCGGAAAAGTACGGGCTGAAAATAATAGGCGGCGATTTCGCGTCGGTCGGCGGCGACTTCTTCTCGACCCACCTTACCCTCTTGGGGCAGACCGACGGACGCACACTTTTGCGCGTCGGAGCGTCGGCGGGCGACTACATTTGCGTAAGCGGCGCGTTAGGCGCGTCGTTCGAAAGCGGGCACCATTTGGCTTTCGAGCCGCGCGTTGAGCAGGGCGTGTTCCTCGCCGCCGAGCCGCGCGTTTCGGCGTGCACCGATTTGAGCGACGGCGCGGCGTCCGACCTCCGCAACCTCCTTCCGCGCGGAACTTGCGCCGAGCTGTCCGAAAGCGCCGTCCCCCGCAGGGAGTACTGCGGCAAAACCGCGACACTAAAACAGGCTCTTTGCGACGGCGAAGACTACGAGCTTCTCTTCACTTTCTCCGGCGCGGCGTCCGAGCTTAGCGCGTTTTCGCGCGTCTACGAAGCGCGTTTCGGCGAGCCGTTCTATGTCATGGGGCAAATAAAAACGGCGAATCCCGCAGACGGGGAAGACGCCGTGTTTGTCGTTTCGCAAAACCGCCGCGAGCCGTTTTCGGCGGGCGGTTTCGACCACTACCAGCCCTGACTTCTCTTGATGTCCTCCTGAACGAGATTTCGGAACGCCTGGCTTTTTGCGGCGTTTTCGAAAGTCTTTTGCACCTGTTCGAGCACTTCGGTGTATTTCTTCACGTCGCCCTCGAAGCCCGAATAGAAGTCCGTATTGTTGATTTCGCGCACTTCCGTTTTGATGAGGTTCGAAAGGTCTAGCATGTACGCCTTGTAGGCGCGTTCGAAGCTCGATTTGTCCATGCGTTTTTTGAGCGCGGAAAGGTGCTTCTTTATAATCATGCCGATTACGGGCGAGTTCTCCGAGTCCGCAAGCTGTGTAGTCGAGAAAAGTTTTACGAAGTCTTTTGCGACGTTCCCGATTCTTTCGACTTTCATCTTCTGGTCTATGTAGTTGTCTTCGGAGAATTTTTCCCACTTGCCGAGGTTGTCGAGCCTGCGGGCTTCGAGAGTGCCAGCCTCCGATTCGATGTCGCGCATTAGCCTGTTTACTTCCGAGCGTTGGAACCAGTTTATGCGCCTTATTTTCGCCTGTGCGGGCATTACGACCGCGAGCGTTTCCATCGAATTGGGGTTGATTATGAGCGTGCCCTCCGAGTAGCTTATGGGCAGGTTGTTGTTTAGCTTCAAAATCCTGTCGTTGATTGCGTTGATTTTTACCGGGAACGCCATCAGCTTCTGCTTCAAATAACCCACGACAAACTGCGAGGTTCCAACGAGGTCGCGGTACTGCTTTTCATTGATGAATTCCGAATTTTTCGTGCCTTCGGGCAGCTCTTTTGGGAAGACAAGCACCAGCGGCAGGTTTTTCGAAACGTAGATTTCCTTTTCGTTGTATTCAAGCTGTTCGCCGCGCGCGTTCGAAAGCGTAAGCCCCGGCGTGAACGCAGCAAACGGAATGAACGCAACCTGTTTGCCCTGTATTTCCGAAAGGAATGCCGCGCCGCGGACGTCGCCGTCGGTCATGTAGGTCTGCGCGGTGTAGCGTTCCTTGACGAGATTTTCGAGTTCGCTCATTGTGGCGGGGCGTTTTTTCTGTCCCTGCTCGTTTCCGCCGGCGGCGACAGTCTCGGAAGCCGAAGCCTCCGCCGCCTTGCCTGACAAAATTTCCTTGATCGTTTTCAGCTGTTCGGCGAAGTTTCCGGGGAATTCCTCTGCGGCGGCTTTCTTTATCAGCGCGAATGTGCGCGGGCGCATTTTGTCCGTCGTCATAGCGTCGAGTTCGAGCTTTGCGGCGGTTTCGTTTTGGAGCAGTTCGAGGAATGTGTTGAGGTTCGTCTTGCCCGATTCCGTAAATTTCTTTTTCAGTTCGCCGTACGCCGCCGCGCCAAGCTGCGTTTTATAGTCTCCCAGCCCCGACGCAATCGACGCCTGTTCGCCGATGAACGGCTCCTGCTTTACGAAGTCGAGCGGGAACTTTTTGTCGGCAAGCTCCTTCACGAGCTTGATGTCGTTTTCGTCCGCCGAGAACGACATGTTCTGGATAGTCTCCCACGCTTCGACCTGTTTTTTTACCCAGGATTTCGCCTTCGACGCGTTGTCGGCGTTTACTTCCGCCGATTTCGCTTCGAGTTTCGCCCTTAATTCGGCGGGCATTTCCTGAGCGAACGCCGATGCGGCTGCGATTACCGCCAACGAGATTGATGTGATAAATGTCTTCATAGAAAGTCGAAAATCCTATTGGGCATTCCCCGCGTGTCAACCAATTTAACGCGCCCGACGCCTTTTAGGGCGCGTCTTTATTTTAAGGGGCGCAAGAAATAGCTTGAAGAGCGCGTCCGCCTTTGATTTGATATTTGGCTTTCATGAATTTATTTAAGAAAATCGTATCTCTCGGAAAAAAGGTTTTTTCCAAAAATGAGTCAGAGCCGCGCAAGGCGGGGAAACAGCAGGGCGGCGCCCGAAAGAAAAATTCCGCCGCGCCGCGCCCCAAAAATGCCCCCGCAAACGCCGCCCGCCGCCCCGACGACCGCCGCAGGGAGGGTCGCCGTCCGCGCCGCGAGTCGGGCAAAAAAGGCTTGGACGTGCAGAATGTCCCCGCGCAAAAACGCGCTCCCAAAAACGTTCCCGCCCCCTATCCGCAGGACGAGCTTTCGGCGTCGCTTCCCGACTTCGCCGCGCTCGGTCTTTCCCCCGCAGTTCTCTCCGCCGTCAAGGACATGGGCTACGCGTCGCCCACGCCGATTCAGTCGAAGGCAGTCCCGATTGTCCTTTCTGGCGCGGACGTAATCGGCACGGCGCAGACGGGCACGGGCAAAACGGCGGCGTTCGCGCTCCCGCTCGTCGACAAGCTCGGCGAATCGCAGTTCGAGCCGCGCGTGCTTGTGTTAAGCCCCACTCGCGAGCTTGCCTCGCAG
>JAJXPD010000008.1:0-12416 GCA_021641325.1 Opitutales bacterium | reverse complement strand
CCGCTGAGGCGTTCAAAAATTTCTCGAAATATTCGCCTATCGAAACGCTCCTCGTTCAGGGCGGCGTCTCGATGGAACGCCAGATTGCCGCGCTCAAAAGCGGCGTGGACGTCGTGGTCGCCACCCCGGGAAGGCTTCTCGACCTCAACCGCAACCGCGCAATTTCGCTCAAAAACATAAAGTACCTTGTGCTCGACGAGGTTGACCGCATGTTCGACATGGGCTTCATCGAAGACGTTTCCAACATCATCAGGTACTGCCCCAAGGAACGCCAGACGCTCTTCTTTTCGGCAACAATGCCCGACGCCGTAATGCGCCTGTCCAAATGGGCGTTGACCGACCCGCAGAGGCTCGACACGGGCATTGCCCAAAACAGCCCCGCCGATACAATCGAGCACTTCGTCTATCCCGTTGACGGAATTCAAAAATACGATTTACTGATAGAATATCTTAAATCGATAACTTTCGACTCGCTCATAGTTTTCACCCGCACGCGAATCGACGCCGACAGAATCGGCGAATGGCTCGTCGGGCACGACTACAAAGTGTCGATTCTCCACTCCGACCGCACCCAGCGCGAACGCGACAAGGCTCTCGCCGATTTCAAGGAGCGCAAGACCAACATACTTGTCGCAACCGACATCGCCTCGCGCGGGCTTGACATCAACGATGTCCAGTACGTCATAAACTACAACGTTCCCGAACACGCGGAGGACTATGTCCACAGAATCGGGCGAACGGGCAGGGCGAACAAGGACGGCACGGCAATCACGCTTTACTCCTCCGACGAAACTATGTTCCTGAAAAGAATAGAGGAATTTATAAACGCGAAAATCGAGCGCAGAAAGTTGGAGGGCTTTGCGTATAGAAACGAGCCAATCCTCGTGGAAGAAACCAAAAAGCACAGGAAACGCAACCGCTGACGGCGCTTAACGGCGCGTAAAGCCGCCCTTATACTGGCACTTTGACGCGCCTAAATAGTGAGCGCACGGCGCGGAAGATTTTTAGAGTGTGTTGGGATAAAAGCGGAGTTATTTGGTTTGTGCGCCGACTTATGTTTGCGGATTTCCGCTTTTTATTTATCCGCGCAAAGCGCGTCTATTTTTTACCTGTTTCTCACTAATAATCGGCAATCCCAACGTAAGTAATTGCCAACGGCAATACGAACTAAACGGGGAAAGCGGCAAGTATACTTGCCGCGCATAATCACCGAAAGGAGCGAAGCTCCGACGCCGTGCAGGCTGCAGCCTGCAGCTAGCCTGCGCTTTGCCTGCTTAATGAGAGGTCGGCGCTGTATGAGACGTTTAGTTCGTATTGGGCGGGGTTTAGGTACATGTCGGGCACGTTAAGGTTCAAATAGTAGGTTTTATCGAATATTGTAAACGGGAATCTTTTTACGGTTGTCATGTAGGCAGGGCCGGTATTTGTCGAGTAGTTTGTATCGATTTCCAGCGAGCCTGCGCCGAAATGGAATGCAAGTTTATAGTAGTATGATTTGCTTGCAAATGATATTTCTTGCGGGTAGTGTGCATCGACGTACGGGCCGGAAATTTGGAAGTCGAGTCCGCCGTCGGGCAGGAATATGTCGCACAGCGTTTTGCCCGACGCCGTGCAGCGCGCGCGGGGTTCGAGCGAAAACGGCATTGTCGCCGAGCAGAAATTGTCCGCATGCGCCGCTTTTGTTATGTCAACGAGCACGTCGCCGCTTTTTGCGTGCTGCTCGAACACGCGCACCGAGAAGTCGAGCGACACTTCCGATGTCAGCCAGAAAAACTCCACGCACTCCTGCGGCGTCATCGGGCCGATTGCAAGCCCGCCGCCCGGCAGAACTTCCGTCGTCGGGTAGGGAATCGGGGAAAGGTGTGTAAACGCTTGCATGTTTATTCTACGTATTTGGGTTCGCTCATGAGTACTTTTGCGGTTGCAAGGTAGCCGTTGTGGCAGATGTAGATTTCGCGCATTTTCGCAAGCTCGCCGTCGTCGAGGTCGGCGGGGTCGAGCTCGATTCCGTCGGGTTGTTCGCCGCCGCTTGCGCCAATCACGAATTTGTCGAAAACCGCGTCGCCTTCGCCGCCGTTGATTTCGGCTTTCGTCTGCGTAGGCTCGTCGGATTTCCCCGAAATTTTGCCCGTCGTGCGCGTCGATATGTCGGAGCTTACGGTTCGGTTTCGGTTGATTCTGAAAAGCTCCTCCATATTGTCGGGGTAGAGGTGTTTGGGCGGACCGAATTTTACGAGCGTCGTGCCGTCGGCGAGGTTTTCCTCGGTCTGCACGACCGTCGCTCCTATGTCCGCCCAGTCGGGATTTTTCGAATCCGAAATGCCGATGCGTTTGCCGAGAAAGCTTTTTTCGAGCGCGCCGAGAATCTTAACCGAGCCTTCGTACTGCGCGTCGGAAACGGCTTTGTAGACGGCTTCCGCAAGTCCCGACGGCTTTTCCTCCGCGAACTGCGACGTCTTCCAGATTGTGTACGTTCCGCTGACTGCGTTTGTCGAAAGAATGTTTGCTGCGACGTTTTTTGTGACAATGCTTCCGTCGTCAGTTGTGTATTTTACTTTCGCCGTAATGCGGTCGGAGAGCGTTTGGAAGTTCATTCCCGCTACAATCGAGCCTACGAGCAGCTCCCGCGCGTATGTCGGCGTTTCACGCGCCGATTCGACAACCGTCATGTCCGATTCGTCCGCGAGCGACGGCACATGCTTTCGCCACCACTGCACGCTGTTTGGCTGCACCGTTCCGCAGACGATTTTATATGTCGAAGACGACGATTTCGCGCCGTCCAAATCGACCGTCATCACGATTGCGCGGCGCGAGTTCGACTGCGCGTCCTGCGGGTATTTTTCCTCGGAGACCGCGAGCCACGTTTCGCCGTCCACTTCGTTTTCCTGCTCGTACTTTACGGAAACGCAATCTACGCGCAGGTCGGGACGCTCGGCGACGCTTGCCGAGAGCGTGGTTTTCTTCGAAATATCTATTGTCTCCGACGGCAGGGCGGGGCGTTTTCGGACTTCGAGCTTGGGGTAGCCGTCCGTCGCGTAGTCGAAGTACGCCACGGAATTCGGCGCCCATTTGAGGGTACGCGCTATTGCCTGGGCGCAGGAGATGTCGCGGGCTTCGTCAAGCAGCATGTCGGAGTCTGTGTCTATTGTGCCGACGGCGAGCTGCGCTCCGCACGACGCCGCGTAGAGCGCGATTTCTCTGATTTGCTCCGAGACCTTGATTTTCCCGCCCGCGGCGTTTTGTCCGAGCGCGACTCTGCTTCGGAGCACGCTTGCCGATTCTCCGCCGACGGCGCGTTTCCAGTACTGCTGGTAGACGGTTTCCTCCAAGTCCCTCCACGGACTTTTTGCGATGATTTCCGACGCCGTTTTTTCCGCCGCGCGCCGTTTGGGGATTTTCGTGATGCGTCCGAAAAATTTGCGCGTGCTTCCGACGAAAACCTCGATTGTGTCGTCGATGTCGGGCACGGTCTGCGCGTCGGGCGCGAGCGTGATTCTCAGCTCGTCCGCCGACGACGTTTTGCGGAGGATTTTCGCCGCGCACACCGGGAATTTTGCGGCGTCTACCGCCGCCGAGTTTATCCTGAAAACGACGTTCATTCTATACTTCGCCTTTGAGTTTTTTCATTTGTTCGAGGCTTTCCTCGATGTCGGATTTCAGCTGCGCCACGGTTTTTTCAAGCTCGTCGATTTTCGATTCGAGCCTGTCGAGTTCCGTGCGCATTTCGCGTTCGATGTCGTCGATTGTCATTGTTGCTCCTTTGGTTTGCCCGCCGAAAATTCGTAGCGGGTATTTGATACAAGTTTTTCGTATTCGGTTTTGATTTTCGAAACCACCGCGTTTTCGAATGTCGTTTTCGAGCCGTCTGCGTGTTCGAAAACGAGCGCGGCGGGCGAGAGCGCGGCGATTTCGGAGGCGTGCCCGACCGCGAATTTTTCGGCGTCGGCTTCGCTTCCGTGGGCGCGTTCGATTTCGAACGCGAGGGTAGTTTTTGTGTTGCCCCTGTCGAAAATTTTGGCCTCGTCGGCGTCGATAGTGTATTCCGTCTGCGAGCGTCTGCGCGTTTCGAGCGAAAGCGATTTCGGGAACTCTCCGTCGTTCGCAAGGTTTGTGTCGGCGAATTTTATTTTCATTGCAAAACCGATTGCGCGTTGAGGATTATCGAGATTTTCCCGTCCTTGGAAATCCACGGATACTGCGGCGCAAGGGTCATGCGCCCGTATCCGCACGCCAGCGGCGGCGTCCAGTTGTGAAGCGATTTCGATACGGTTTCGGCGGCGGAAAGCAGCGACGGCGCGTTTGCGGCTATCGGGTCGGCGCGCGAAACTTCCACGCGCAGCTCCACCTCCGAAAACGTCGGGCCGGCCGCGTATTTCGACGCGTTTTTCGGCAGAGGTCTTCCCACGGTTATGCGCAGTCCGTTCGCCTTTCCGCCGTCGTCGTCCGCGCCCTCCTTTTTGATGTCGGCAAGGCGCAGGTCGGACGCGCCGCGCAGGCGTTCGTAAATCGAATTTTGCAGGCTTTCGAGCGTTCCCATTTTAAATGCCCTCCATTGTTTTGCGGCTTGCGTTTCTCGCCGCCGAAGCCGCCGATACGCCGCGTCGGGGACGCGCGGTTTTTACGCCGTCGAGCGGTCGCGACACCACAAGCTCGCCCCGCGCGATTCTTGCAAGCGTTTCGCGGGCGATGTCGGCGTGCTTCTTCTGCATGTCTGAAATTTCAATCGACGGCACGCGCAGGTGGAGCGATTCCACCGCAAGCCGCAACGCGCAGTCTTTGAGTTCGGGCGGAATTTTAGAGTGGTCGGCGTCGAGCGCGTTCAGCCCGCTCGTTGCGATTTCCACCCTGATTCGCGCTATGACCGTCGCTATGATGTCCACCGAAATGTCGCGTTTGCGCGACTTGAACGCCTCGGCTTTGAGCGTGTCGAGCTGTGGTTTGTTTAGAGCCTCTTCGAGGTCTTCGGGGAAAATTTTAATCCATTCCATAACCGCATGGACGCGGCGGAAGCCCGAAGGCCTCCGCCGCGCCGTATATTACGCTCCTTCCTTGATTTCGAGTTTGCGCACGCCGAGCTCGCTCGCCGCCACTATGCTTGAATAGTGCTCGACGGTGATGTCGGTGTACTTTGCGTGCTCGTCGCAGTAGACCCTGAACGCCGAGCCCTCCTCCGTGGGGGTGTAGAAGCGTTTGAGGTTCGACGGTTCGTCCTTCGAAACGGCGTTCTGCGCGTAGAACGCGTAGACCGTATTGCCGAGGATTTTCGATTTTGCGGTGTCGGAACTCTGGAATCGCGACGCCAGCACGCGGCAGCCGTCGAGCAGGAATTTGCCCGCAAGCTCGTCCTGCGCCATCGCCGCGCCCTTGAAGGCAACCGCCGAATTTTGCGATTCGAGGCACGTCATGCGTTTGTCCCACGCCGATTCGCCAAGCAGCAGCCTGTTCGGTCGGATTCCGCTCTGGTCTGCGGCGGAGGAAAGCATTGCGCGAATGTCGGCGTCGGGGTTTGCGCTCGCCGACCAGTCCGCCTTTGTCTGCGCCGTGGCGATTGCGTCGAGGGCTGCAACCGCCCTGCGCAGCTCGTTGCGGAGCAGGCGTTGGAGCAGCATCTGCACATAGCGTTCCTGCCAGTCGTCGCCCGCGGCTTCGTCGTGGTCTACGCGGATTGTAAGCCCCTTGTTGAGCGTCTTTTCGTTGACCGACTCGCCGTCGTAGCGGACGCGCTTGAACTCCGCGCCGATTGAGCGGACGTCGTCGCTTTCCGAGAAGAAAGCCTGCGCGTTGTCGCTGCGCTTGAATTCGAAGCGTCTGCCGACGGGAACGGGCGGGGCGATGAAGTCGAGAATCGCCGAGATGTTGTCGGGGTCGACCCAGCCCGTAGTGAACGCCGTGAGGGCTTCCGAGTAGTTGCCCGCGGTGAATTTATTTTCGTTTGCGCTTATTATGTTTTCGTTCATGATATTAGTTTTTGCTTATTGCAATCCATGCGATTTTCGTGGAGCCAGCCGTGCCGTTCGCGTCGAGCGTGAAGCTTATGCCCGACGTAGACGCCGCGGCCTTTACCGTCTTTTCCGAGCCTCCCGCGCTTTGAACGGCGGCGATTACGACGCTGTCGGAGTTAAGCCCCGAAAATTCGAGGGAGTCCGAAGTTGTCGCCGTAGTCCATTCGTGCACGCCGCACGCGGCGAGCTTCCACGCCGATTCGCCGAAGCCCTGCGGGTCGATTTCCGCAAGCCCGCCGGAAACCGCCGAGCACACCGCGACGCCCACTTTGTACGAGCCGTCCGCCGCCGCCGCCGAAACCTTGCCGTTTGCCGACGTGTATACGCTTGCTCCCGCGGGAATGTCGGTCGCCGCGCGGCACATGATTGTGCTTTCCGCGCTTGCGGGCAGAATCACCGCGAGCCTTTCGCCTTTTGCGCCCTCGTCGGAGCACACTCCGAAAGGCTTGTCCGCCGCGCCCGCAACCGCGAAGCCGCCGTCGTTTGCGCCCGCCTTTACCACGAGGTACGCGTTGTCTACGGATTCCTCCGCGACCATTGTAATCGAGCCTGCGTGCGTGCCGTCTGCGATGTTGCAGAACGCGGGCTTGCGTTCGAACGCCGCGCGGAGGCCTTCTGCGAGCCGCGCGGACAGTTTTTGTCTGTTGTCTGTCATATTATTTCCTGTTGTTTTTCATGCGGACGGATTTTTAGTGCTATCCGTTGAGTTTCTGTTTTTTTACCGCCGCAAAGCTTTTCGTGTACGGCTCGCCGAGTCTGCGCGACCGTTCGAGCGCAAGTTCGGCAAGCCTCCTTTCGGGGCGTTCGTCGGCGTTTTTCCGCGCCGCCAGCCGTTCCGAGATTGTCGCCGCCGCCGCGCTTTTTCTGAGCGACTCCGCCTTTTCCGCGCAGATTTCTATTTCCTCCGCGAGCTTTCCCATTTTCGCCATCGCCGCGCGCGAGCGTTCGGCAGTTTGCGCCAAACCGCGCCCGCCGAAGCCGAGAATTTTTCCGCTTTCGGAAATGTTCGGGTTGTTCGTAAGACCCACCGACAGGAGCTTCACGGGGCGGTATCTGCCGTCGCCGAGCTTCTGCATTCGCCAGCGCGGCGACATCGCCGAAAATTCTCCCCTCACTATTTTCTCGTAGGTTTTTTGCGGGTACGCCGCCACGACCGCGATGCCGTCGTTTGTCGGGCATATGCGCTTTATGCGCCCCACCGCCTCCGCCCTGATTCCCTCGTCGTCGGGGTGTCCGACGTAAATCGGAATGCCGACCGCCGCGCTCCAAGCCGCCGCGCGTTTCATTTTCCGCGCCGACTCTTCGTCGACAACCTGCATGCCCTTTGCGTGCGGCCATTCTCCGAAGGGGCAAAGCACCTGCAAAAGCTCCCTATCCGATTTCATTGGATTCCTTTTTGTTTGAAGCGGGGAATGCGAACCTCCGCGCGAGTTCGGTTTTGTCGGGCGAGAGTCCGAGGGCGGCGAGGCGTTCGATGATTTCAAGCTCGCACTTGTGCATTTCGTAGTCGGGCAGTTTCAGCCTGAATTTCGCAAGCGGCGTTTCGTCGCCCGTCGCAAGCCTGATTACCTGCGCGTCCACATAGCGGTTGAGCGTGTCGCCTACAAGCGCGGCGTCTGCTTCCTCAATGAGCGAGCTTTCGTACCACTGCACGCTCGCGCCCTGCCTGTTGTCGCCGCTGATTGTGTTGAGGTCGCTGCCGCGCCAGAGGGCGCAGAGCATTCTGTCTATGCGTTCGACGAGCGCGGGGTAGGGCAGCTCGCCCTTTGTGGAAACGTCGATTGCCTCTATGTCCGTGCCCTCCGAAAGCACAGCGTGGAATTCCGCGCCGAAATCGGCGACGGCCTCGCACGCCGCCTCCCACTGGGGCGAGTCTGGGAAGGCGTCGGTTTTCGCCTTAATCCCCGGCATGCCGTTGCGCTCGCAGTAGATGAGCCAGTCTTTGAGCGGCAGTTGTTTGAAAATGTATGCGATTGACGACGCCGTCATCAGACCGTCGCCGCAAGTGATGAGCCATTCGCCCTCGTCGAGCGGCGCGCCGTCGGCGAGCTGCCCCTCGCGTTCGAGCAGCCTCAGTTTGCCGCTCGTGTTTTCGAAGAGCCAGAGCGGGTATTGCTCGAACACCCCGCGGATTTTCCCGTTCTTTTCGGAAAACGAAATTTTGTGCGCCGAGTATTTCATCGCGACAGCGTCCATCATCTGCGAGACGAGCATGCGAAGCCCGCCGCGCTCGTTTTTGTCGGTCGCGCTCCTTGCTTCGAGCGACGAATAGAAGTCGGACAGAATCTTTTTGTGCTCGAACGCCCTCTGCGAATTTTCGCTTACGACGATTTCGCATTCGAGCCGCGCTATCGATTTTTTTCGTTTGAGGTTCAGCCCGCAAATTACGTCGTCGCGGCGCAGAATTGCCTCGAACATTCGAGCCGCCGTTCCGAGCCTTCCGGCTTCGAATTCTTCGAGGGCGCGGGAGAGCGTGTCGGGGCGCAGGTTTTTAATCGTGTTGAATCGCGCCCTCAGGAAGCGCGAACTTATCGCGGGATTGTTGCCTTTTGCATTCATGCGTCCCAGAATATCACGGACAGGGCGCGTCGGCAAATTTACTTTGGGAACTTTTGATAAAACTACATTTTTTGATACTTTTTCGATTTCCGTCGCGCAATGCGCGCTATTTGTTTCCCGCCAAACTAAAAGATTTCCCAACGCCAGTAATTGGCGAAGCCAATACGGGCTAAAAGAGAAAAGGCGCGGTTGTAGCCGCGCCGAATTATCGCAGAAATGAGCGAAGCTCCGCCAGGCGTCGCATATTGCTCCCTCCTTATTGTCCGCTCAGTCTGGCGGAGTTGGAGACTACGAAGATTGAGGAGAGGTTGTGGAGGAGTGCGCCCGAGACGGGGTCGAGGAGACCGAAAGCGGAGGCCGTGATTGCGAGCGCGCTAACCGTGAGCGAAATGCCCATGTTAGTTTTGATAACCGCCATTGTTTTGCGCGAGAATTTGATAATGCGCGGTATTTCGGCTATTCCGTCGGAGAGCAGTGTGATGTCGGCGTTTTCGACCGCCATGTCGTTGCCGATTTTCCCCATCGCAACCGATGCGTTTGCGGCGGCGAGGGCGGGGGCGTCGTTGACGCCGTCGCCCACCATGCAGACGGTCTTGCCGCTTTTTGCAAGGCGTTCGACCTCGTTGAATTTGTCGGCGGGCATGGCGTTTGCCGAAAATTTCGCAATGCCTACGGCGTCGGCGACAGCCTTTGCGGCGGCCTCGTTGTCGCCCGTGAGCATTTCGGCGTCAATGGAAAGCGCGCGCAACTCGTCTACCGCGGTTTTCGCCTCGCCTCTGAGCGTGTCGCCGAGCGCGATAAGCCCGCGCAAATTGCCGTCGAGCGCGACCGCGACAATCGTTTCGCCGCCGTGCTGTTTTTCGAAATCCGAGAGTGTTTTCGAGCCTTCGATTTCGCCAGCGAACGCGCCGCGCTTGCAGACTTCGATTTTTCCGAGCGCGGTCTCGCACGAAATCCCGCGCCCGGGGACGGACTCGAAATTTTCCGCGGGCAAAGCCTCGAATTTTTCCGCCTTTGCGAATTCGGAGATTGCCGCCGCAATGGGGTGCTCCGAGAGCCGTTCGGCGGACGCGGCAAGCCTTGCGAGGGCGCGTGCGTCGCCGTCGCAAGCTATGATTCCAGCCACCTTGATTTCGCCCTTTGTGAGCGTGCCCGTCTTGTCGAAAACGAGAGTATCGGTTTTCGCGAGCGTTTCTATCGCCGCGCCGCTTTTAACGATTACGCCGAGCCTTGCGAACCTGCCGATGGTTGCGGCAATCGCCGTCGGCGTCGCGAGCACGAACGCGCACGGGCAGAACACAACGAGCGCGGTTGCCGACCTCACAAGAGCCGTCATCGCCGACAGTCCGAAGCCGAATTTTACGATGAAAAATACCGCGACCGACGCGAGCAGCGCCACAACCACGAGCCGCCCCGCCCAGACGTTTGCGATGCGCGAAATCGGCGCGCGCGTGCCCGCCGCCTCCTCGACAAGCCGCGCAAGCTTTCCCGCTTCGGAGTCGCCGCCCGCTTTTTCGACTCGCACTTCAATCGCGCCCGAAAGGTTTGTCGTTGCGGCAAACACGCGGTCGCCCTCCGCCTTGTCGGCGGGCATTGATTCGCCCGTGAAGTTCGACTGGTCGACGGAAGTGCGCCCAACAACAATCGTGCCGTCGGCGGGTATCGCCGAGTGCGGCTTGACCGCAACAATATCGCCCGCTTTCAGCTCGGAAATTGGCTTTTCTTGAAGCGAGCCGTCGGGATTTTTCACGAACGCGGTTTTGGGCGCAAGCTCCGCAAGCCTGCGCACCCCCTGCTTGGCGCGTCCGACCGTTCTTTCTTCGAGCGCCTCTCCGCACGCCATCAGAAACGCGATTTCGCCCGCCGCAAAAATGTACCCGTGCCCGCCGTGCCCTCCGCCCGATTCCGCGCCGCATTCGACCGCGAATTGAAGCGCGATAGTCGCAATCATCGCAAGCGAAACGAGTGCCGGCGCGCCGATTCTTCCGTTTTCGAGGGCGTTTCGCGCCGCGGCAAAAATCGGCAGTCCGCAAAGCGCCACCGCAATCCACGACGGGTCGGCGAGCGGCGAAAATCCCGCCCAAGTTTTCGAGAGAACGAATCCCGCCGCGAGCGACAGCCCCGACAGCCAGAGCTTTACGGACGTCGGAACGTATTTTTTTCCGCCGCCCGAACAGCACGAGTGCATTCCGCCCGCGGCGTGTCCGCCGCAGCAGCTGTGAAGTTCCTCTTCGTGCTTGTGCCCGCAGCAGCACGAATGATCGTGTTTTTCGCTTTCGTTATCCATATCGATTTTGAAATTTTTGCAGTAAGTTAGATGCGTCTAATTTGTTTTGCAAAGCTTTTGTCGCAAAAAAAACGCGCCGATTTTTTATCGGCGCGCTGGGAGTAAAATCGACTATTTTTTGAAGCCGTCAAGCTTCTGACCGTCCTTGACGAGGCGCGCGCGGAGCTTCTGGTAGTCCACGTCCTGAACCGCCACTTTGTCGTCGATTGCAATCGCCGCCGCCGTTGCCGAGCTTTGACCCAAAATCATTACGTTCGGCTCCATTCTGATTGAGCCGAAAGCCACGTGCGACGCCGAGAGCGCGAACGGCACAAAGAGGTTCTGGCATTCCGACTTCATCGGAACGAGACTGCGGTAGCTGATGGGGTAGGCGATTCTCACGGGTTTTTCGAAACCGCCCTCCATGGCGACCTTGCCGTCGCGGACGACGCGTTCAATGTGGTGTGAGTCCATCTGGTAGCTGCCCAAGCCAACGGAGTCGGGCGCAACCCTCTTGCCTTGGCAGTCCGCCTGCGTCATCACGTAGTCGGAGAGCATGCGGCGGCCTTCGCGGACGTAAAGTTCGTGCGGCCAGTGGTTTGTTTCGGGGAATTCGGAGAGCGCGGGGCCGAACGCCGCAACGCGGTCGCGGAGTTCCTTCGGAACGGACGAGTCGTTCGCGAGGAAGAACATGAAGCCCATTTGGTAGTCTACGTGGTCTTGGAAGATTTTTTCGCGTTCGGCGTACGAAGCCTCAACCCAGCCGAAGTTTGCGCCGACATGGTCGATGGAAATCGGGCCCGCGTTGTTGCAGTCGCCTTCGTTGAGCTTGACGGGCCCCGTGCTGTATCTGAGATTCCAGAACGTCGAGGGCGCGCCGTTGACGTAGCGTTTGAGAAGCTCGAAGCGTTCGGGTCTGTAATTTGTGGGCTTCTGCCATTCGATGTGCGGGTCTTTTTTCGAAACCCACATTCTGAAACAGTACGCCTGAAGCTTTTTGTCGCCCTTGCCGAGAACGTCTACTTTCGAGTCCGCAACACCCTCGATGAGTCCGCTCGACGGGTCGCCGGGGACGACATAGGGGTCTACCGCGTGGCGGGGCAGGTGGCTGTGTTTCGAGAAATATGTGCCGTTGTACGTTTCTCCGAAGCGTTCGTTGTCTTCGCGGCCGAGCATGTACGAAACGCCCGCCATCGCCATGAGGTCGCCCTCGTAAGTGCCGTCTACGAACATTTTGCCCTTTGCCGAATTTCCGTTTTCGAAAACGAGCCTCGTGATGCGGCCGTCTTTCTTTTCGACCTTTTCGAGGCGGTGTTCGAAGTAGACGGGAACGCCGGCTTCCTGCAACATTTCAAGGAAGACCCTTTCGGCGTCCGACGGGCGGAAACCCGTCCATTTGCCGAGTCTCTTGTAGAACTCGACTACCGCGCCGCCGAGCGAGCTTTTCTTGCCGATGTCGGATTCCGTAAGGCCGCCGCTCGTCATGCCGCCGACGTGTCTTCTGAAAACGTAGAGCGCGGAGGTTTTGCCCATGCGGCGCGCCTGCAAAGCCGCGCCGACGCCCGCGGGCGTGCCGCCGTAGACTACGA
>JAJXPD010000007.1:8986-25042 GCA_021641325.1 Opitutales bacterium | reverse complement strand
AGCAGCAGGCTTTCGGAGAAGAGGTCGAGCAGCGTCCGCGCGTCGTCGGGCGACGCCGAAATCTGCGCGGGGCAGTTCGAAAGCAGCGCGGCCTTTGCGGGGTTGCCGAAATATTTTTCCCAGTTTTTTGCGGGCAGGGAGTTTTTAGCCTTGATGTTTTCAAGCCCGAAAACTTCGCCGACGTAGCGCGGGCCGCCGCTCCATTTCGACACCCAGCCGCTCCACTGCGCCAGAATTTCGGCGGGATTTGCGAGTCCGCCGATGTCGCTTTGCGGAATCGCGATGTGGTGGGCGACGTAGTTGTTTCTGTTTGTGTAGTCCGTCCCCGCGTCGCGCATGCGCGTGAGGATATGCCATGTCTGTCCGCCGTATTGCAGGGTTTTGTGCGAGAACACTTCGCCGGAGCCTATTTCGTAGACTCCGCACCTTTCGACGGCGGCGGCGAGTTTTTCGGGCATGTCGCGCGTGCGGGCGACGGTCGAAAAACCCGTTCTGCCCAGTGTGAGCGACGCCGGCGCGCTTGTGTAAATGAGTTGGTATGCCATTTCGCTATTTTGTCGGAATGAGTTTTGTCGATTGCGACAGCAGCCAGATTGCGGGAATTTCCGCGTCTATCGGCTTGATTTTCGAGGGAATCGGCGCGATTTTCCCCGCGCATTCGCCGTCGAGAAGCATTTGCGGCGAGTGCCCCAGCGCGCTTACGGCGAAATACCTTATGTTGCTTGAAATCGACTCCGCGCTTGCGGGAATCGTGGGGTCTATTTCCGCGAGGAAGTCGCGCAAAATTCCGCTGTTGGAGTCAACCGCGGCGAGGTCGAGCCTCCCGTCGGAAATCGGCTCCGCGAGCGGCGTTTTCAGCAGGTGTTTCCACATGTCGCACTTGCCGATGAGAATCGCAAGCGGCGTGTCTATTTTTTTCAGAGGCTCAATCGCGAGTATTCTTTTTATGCGGATTTCCATTTCCGACAAAATGGTGTCCTGCTGGTCGAGCCGTCCGTCGATTGAAAGCTGCGGGTCGGGATAGTCGCCGAGAGCCGCCTTGAAGTTGCGGTTTGCGGCGGGGTCGAAAAGGAAGAATATTCCAGACGAGCTTGCCACGTGCATTGCCCCAGGCGACTCCTCTATGTCAAGCCCCGGTTCGAAGTGTTCGCCCGCGTTGTCGTAGAAAATTATCGAAGTTCCCTCCGCGCCGTCGCGCGAGAGCGAGAGCGAGTACGTCATGGGTTTGGGCAGCGCGACTATTTTTCCGAAGCGAGGGTAGCGTTCGTACATCTTCCCTTCGAGCGCGGTTTTTGCGAGAATCGCGTCTTCGGGGCGTTTTGCCGAAAACAGGCTGTTTTTCATTTGCGTAAGCAGCATGTTTCCCGACGGGTCGAGGTCTTTGAGCACAATGCCGAAATTTTTGTAGAGCGAGCCTTGCAGCATGCTTATTAGCGCGCTCAGGTAGTACGACTTCCCCGCGCTCGGCGCGCCCACTATCGAGAATATGCGGCGGTCGAGTTCAAGGTAGTTCGGCGGAAGCTTTCTGCGGCAGTGCGGGCATGCGACGTCGGGGGCGGGCATTCCCGCGGGGTCGATTGCCACGCCGTCCTCCGTGAAAGATGTCGGCAGAAAGCGCAGCATTTCGTCCTGCCCAAGCACGGGATCTCCGCGCAGGCTCTCGTGAACCGCTATGCTCATGGCGTCGCCGACGTCGAATTTCAGCCAGCAGAGCGGGCACGTTATTGCCTCCGAATTTTCCGAGAGAATCGGCACTGTCGCGTCGGAATCCGAGCCGTCGCCGAACACCGAAGAGAACATGAAGCCAAGCTCAAAGCCCTTCGGGCAGATTGCTATTCCCGCGCCGCTAAGCCCGCGTCCGAGCACCGACTGTTTCAGCCGCGCGAACGGCACTTCGTCTTCTATCCGCCCCGTTTCGGCGTAGAAGACAAGCCATTTCGAGACGTCCATGTTCCGCGCCTTTTCGATGGTTTTGGGGTCGTCGGAAAGGTAGAAGAGGCGCTCGCCGAGCTGCATTGTAGCAGCTCCCGAAAGCTCCACGGGTTCGGAGATTTTGGTGCCGTTGATTTTCACGTCGGCGGTGGGGTCGGTCGGCGTGAGCAGAAGTTTTCCGCCCTTCGTTTCGGAGACTTCGAGAAACGGGAAGGGAAAGCCCGTTTTCAGCGGGTCGTTGGAGCCTCCGAGCGTGGCGGGGAAGTGCGATGTTTCGCTTACCGACGCGTCCGCGCAGTCTATCAGCGCGAGTTTGCGGCGGTTTTTTTTGTGTAGTCCAAATCCAAACATATATTCTTTTATCGTATTCTTAATTGATGTCTCCCTTTTGGCAACCATTTTTTGGCGTTTTTCGGCGCGTTTCGGCTTGTCGGTCGGTCGGAGTTTTTTTTCGAAAAAAAAAGTTGAGTCCGCGCGGGAAAGTACGATTATCCCGATAACGGCGCGTTTCGCGCGCGGCTCGTTGCGAAAATTCAAGTTTTTTTGAAACGTTTCCGCCGTCTGCGCGTCTATAATATACAAAGACTATTCAGCATCTATGGCAAAAACAACCGAATCTACTTGTTCCGACAACCTCCTCGAACGTTTGAAGGGCGGAGACGACGTTGCGTTCGGAGAGTTGGTCAACTCCCACTGGGATAAAATCTACAACCGCGCCAACAGTCTGCTCGACAATCGGCAGGACGCCGAGGAGGTCGCGCAGGACACATTTATCCGCGCCCGCAAAAGCATAGGCAATTTCAGGGGAGACTGCTCCATTTCCACTTGGCTCTACCATATCGCCACAAATCTCGCCCACAACAAGCACTGGTACTGGTGGCGGCGCAAACGCGGCGAGTCGATTTCGCTCGACACTCCCGTCGGCGACGACGGCGACATGACTGTTTGCGACCTCATCGAGGGCGAAGAACAGAACCCCGCCGAAACCGCCGCTTTCACCGAGTTTTCCGAGCTTCTTCCCAAGGCGATTGACGCCCTTCCTCAAAAATACGGAGAGGTTCTCAAACTGCGCAATGCCGAGGATTTGAGCTACGAGGAAATCGCGTCCAGACTGGGGCTGAGCGTCGGCACGGTCAAGAGCCGCCTGTCGAGAGCCCGCGAGTATTTGCGCGAGGAACTTGAAAAATTAAAGTAATGAAAATTTCGCGGGGTAGATTCGACGAACTCGTTTCGTCGTATCTCGACGGTGAGGCGACTCCCGCCGAAATCGAACTGCTCGCAAAATGCGTCCGCGACGACCCCCGCATGGCGGACATTTTCCACAAGTCCTGCCGTCTCCATGCCGCAATGTGCTCCATCTACGGCAAAAAGGCGGTTTTTGCTCCGCTCGACGGCGTAAGCTCGCCGTTTTTCGCCGCAAAGAAAACTTCCCGCGTCCGCGCGGCGCTGGAATGGTCGGCGGTTGCGGCGCTGATGATTGTCTGCGCAGCTCTGATGAAGCTTGCGGTCGACACCATGCCGGCGCACGACGAAAAAATCGCAAAATCGGTATTGCCGTCGGAGGACGGCTCGGTTGTGTCCGAAAAAATCGTAACGGAAAACGGCACGGTATTCAGCGTAATCCGCATAAAATCGAATGCGCCCACTGGAATTGCCGCCTTCGAGTGATGGGGCGTGAAAACGCCCCTCTAACAGCGTTTCCCTGTATTCGCAGACCGCTTACATACGCCAAGTATGCTACGCGCCCTGTGCCGCGCGTAAAGCCGCCCTTATACTGGCACTTTGACGCCCCTAAAATTACGGAAAGCCACCGCCTGAACGGCACTTTGACGCGCCTAAATAGTGAGTGCTGGCGCACGAAGTTTTTTAGAGTGCGTTGGGAGAAAAGTGGAGTTGATTGGTAAGCGGAGAATCCATGTTTGCGGTTTTCCGCTTTTTTTATTTCGCGCATAGCGCGTCTATTTAAACTCGTTTCTTACGAAGCTAAAAAGTTTTCCAATGCCAGTAATTGCCAACGGCAATACGAACTAAGCGAGAAAAGCGGCAAGTATACTTGCCGCGCATAACAACCGAAAGGAGCGAAGCTCCGTAGGGAGGCGCACCTTGCGCCCGAAGCTCCGACGCCGTGCAGGCTGCCAGCCTGCATTTGTCAAAAAAGAAGCTTGATTTTTTTTTAAGAAGGGGTACTTTGATAACTTCTTTATTTATTCAAAAAGGGAAAAGTGGTCAAAAAAGTCTTGCCCCGCGAGAGGATAGGCCATTTAATTTCAACCATTTGATATTTTAATAAGACAATGAAAGCGACAATCAAAATACAGGGAAAACAGGTCACCGTCAGCGAAGGAGACATACTTTTTGTCAACCGTTTCGTTAATTCCAAAGCGGGCGACACAGTAGAAATCAAGGAAGTTCTCATGGCCGGCGAAGGCGATGGCGTCAAGTTCGGTTCGCCTTACATCGACGGCGCGAGCGTTTCCGTAAAAATCCTCGAAAACAAGCGCGGCAAAAAGGTTGTAATCATCAAGAAAAAGCGCAGAAAGGGTTACCAGCGCAAGCAGGGTCACCGTCAGGAGCTTTCGGTGGTTAAGGTCGAATCCGTAAAAGCATAAGAAAGGGCACTAATTTATGGCACATAAAAAAGGTCAGGGTAGCGCGAAAAACGGACGCGATTCGCACGCGCAGCGTCTCGGCGTAAAGAAATTCGGCGACGAATTTGTTTTGGCGGGCAACATCATCATGCGCCAGTGCGGCACTAAGGTTCACCCCGGCGAAAACGTCGGCATGGGCAAAGACTACACGCTGTTCGCGCTCAAAGACGGTATCGTAAAGTGGGACGGTGCGCACCGCAAGGTGTCGGTCGTTGTTTCCGAATAACGCCGTTTTAATCTTTCAAAAACCTTTCGGGATTTCCCCGAAAGGTTTTTTTGTCTCCGCCGTTTGTCGCGGAATAGAAATCGCGTCGTTCGCCGATTTGAGTTTGCTCTGAGAATTCCGCAAAACGGCGCATGCGCAAAACGCGCCGACCGCCGAAAGCCGACGACGTTTGGGCGCAGAATCGGCTTGTGCGCTTTGCGAGAGAATCCGCAAAAATTTTTTAAGAAAAAAGAGGAAATATGTCTTGACTTACCCGCGCGGATTCGTACATTACAAGGCTTTAAAAATCGCCAGAGTAGCTCAGTGGTAGAGCAGAGGACTCATAAGCCTTTGGTCGGTGGTCCGAATCCACTCTCTGGCACCATTTCAAAGCCCGCAATTCTTCACGAGTTGCGGGCTTCTTGTTTCGGTAATTTCGGCGTTCGCGTGCGACGGCTTCGCGTGTTGCGGGGGTGTTGCTTATGTTTTTTTATGCTTTCAAAGTCCACGCATTTGAGGGGAAAATGAAATAAAAAAACGCGGGGTTGTTTGCCCCGCGTTTGTGTTTTTGGGAATTATTTTTTCGCCTTCTTGGCGGCGGCGGTTTTGAGAGCCGCCTGCGCCGCGGCGAGTCGGGCTACGGGCACTCGCGGCGGCGAGCAGCTGACGTAGTTCAAGCCGACGTCGTTGAAGAAGTTGATTGAATCGGGGTCGCCTCCGTGTTCGCCGCACACGCCAAGTTTCAGGTCTTTGCGCGCAGAGCGTCCCTTTTCCGCGCCGATTCTCACAAGCTGTCCCACGCCGTCGACGTCGATTGACGCGAACGGGTTTTTCGGCAGAATGTCCAGTTCCTTATAGCGTCCGAGGAAGCTGCCTGCGTCGTCGCGGCTCATGCCAAGCCCCGTTTGGGTGAGGTCGTTTGTGCCGAACGAGAAGAATTGCGCCACTTCCGCGATTTCGTCCGCAGTCAACGCCCCGCGCGGAACTTCAATCATTGTGCCGAGCATGTAGTCTATTTTGACTTTCTTTTCCTTTTCGACAGCCGCGCATGTCTTTGCGATTGTCTCCGCCTGGAATTTCAGCTCTTTCACGAATCCGACGAGCGGAACCATGATTTCTACTTTAACTTTTTTGCCTTTTTTCAGCAGCGAAGCCGCCGCTTCGAAAATCGCGCGAGCCTGCATTTCCGTGATTTCGGGGAAGCAGTTGCCGAGTCGGCAGCCTCTGTGTCCGAGCATCGGGTTCTGCTCTTCGAGAGCCTTGCAGCGTTCGACGAGGATTTCGGGCGGAAGGTTCATTTTTTCCGCGAGCGCGTTGCGAGCCGCGCTTTCGTGCGGCAGGAATTCGTGCAGAGGGGGGTCGAGGAGTCTGACGGTAACGGGCAGCCCGTCCATCGCCTTGAATATGCCCTCGAAGTCTTTGCGCTGGTAGGGCAGGAGTTTTTTGAGAGCCTTTTCTCGTTCGGTTTTGTCGGTCGCGAGAATCATTTCGCGCACGGCGTCGATTCTGTCGCCCTCGAAGAACATGTGCTCTGTGCGGCAAAGCCCGATTCCCTCCGCGCCGAGTTGCACCGCGCGCTTCGCCTGTTCGGGGGTGTCGGCGTTTGTGCGGACGCCGAGTTTGCGGTATTTGTCCGCCCACTTCATGACGGTGTCGAACAGCCTGTAAGTGTAGCTCTTGGCGGGCTTCATTTTGCCCGAAAGCACGCGGATTACTTCGCTCGGGGCGTTGTCGATTTCGCCGAGGAAAATTTCGCCCGTGGTGCCGTCAATCGAGATGTAGTCGCCCTCCTTGATTACGATGTCGCCTATCGACATGAGGCGTTTTTCGTAGTCCATCGAGACGTCGCTTGCGCCGCAAATGCAGACTTTGCCCATCTGGCGGGCGACGAGCGCCGCGTGCGAGCTTACGCCGCCGCGCGATGTAAGAATGCCCTCGGCGGCAATCATTCCGCGCAGGTCTTCGGGAGACGTTTCCTCGCGGCAGAGAACCGATTTGCGTCCGCGCGCCGCCACGAGCTCCGCCTGCGCCGCCGTGAACACGACTTCGCCCGACGCCGCCCCAGGCCCTGCGGGCAGCCCCTTTGCGACGACTTTCGCCTTTTTGACCGACGCGGGGTCGAACACGGGAACGAGCAGGCTTGAAATCGAGTCTGCGGGGATTTTCATCAGGGCGGTTTTTTCGTCCATGAAGCGTTCCTTGTTCATTTCCACCGCGATTCTCACCGCCGCAAGCCCCGTGCGTTTGCCGTTGCGGGTTTGGAGCATGTAGAGTTTGTTTTCCTCGATTGTAAATTCGAAGTCCTGCATGTCCTTGAAGTGCGATTCGAGCTTCTTGCGGATAGCCAGCAGCTCCTTGAATGCCTTGGGCATTTCCTTCGAGAGTTCGGAAATTTTGTGCGGGGTGCGTACGCCCGCCACGACGTCCTCGCCCTGCGCGTTGATGAGGTATTCGCCGTAGAATTCGTTTTCGCCGTTTGCGGGGTCGCGCGTGAAGGCGACGCCCGTCGCGCTCGTTTCGCCCTTGTTGCCGAAGACCATTGTCTGCACGTTTACCGCCGTGCCCCAGCTTGCGGGAATGTTGTATTTTTGGCGGTAGATGATTGCGCGTTCGTTCATCCACGAGCCGAACACCGCGCCGATTGCGCCCCAAAGCTGGTCGTATACGTCCTGCGGGAAGCTCTTGCCCGCGCGTTCCCTAATCAGGGCTTTGTAGCGTTTGACAAGCTCTTTGAGCGCGGCGACGTCGAGGTCTGTGTCGAGCTTTGCGCCGACTTCCGCTTTCAGCGTTTCCATCACTTTGTGGAAAGGCTCGGTTTCGGCTTCGTTCCGCGCCTGAACGCCCATCACGACATCGCCGTACATTTGGACGAACCTGCGGTAGCAGTCCCACGCAAAGCGGGGGTTGTTTGTCTTTGCGGAAAGCCCCTCAACGGTTTTGTCGTTGAGACCGAGGTTGAGGATTGTGTCCATCATGCCGGGCATGGATTCCCTCGCGCCGGAGCGGACGGAGAAGAGCAGGGGATCTTTTTCGTCGCCGAAGATTTTGCCCATCTGCCTTTCTACCGACTGCACGCCCGCCTTTACCTGCGCTTCGAGCGACGCGGGATATTTTTTGCCGTTGTCGTAAAAGTGCGTGCAGACTTCCGTCGTGATTGTGAATCCGGGGGGGACGGGCAGTCCTATGCGCGCCATTTCGGCGAGGTTTGCGCCCTTGCCTCCGAGGAGATTGCGCATTTTTGCGTCGCCGTCGGTTTTGCCGCCGAACAGATATGTATATTTTTTGTTTTTGGAACTTGCCGATTTTACGGAAGCTTTTTTGGTGGGGGCTTTTTTAGCAACTTTTTTTGCCATGGTATTTTGTCTTTCGTTATTTCCGTTTGTTTGTTTGTCCGCCGACCGACTCTTGCGCCGCGCTGCGCGTTCCGGAGTGGAATGCCGCACGGCGGTCGGTGTCTGCGGGAGCGGACTGTCCCCGATTCCGCCGGCGTTTCCGTCCGACGGTAAAGCCCCTCCGAATGCGTCCGACAGAGCGCGGTTGCGAGATTTTCAAGCCGCAAAACGGTGGAGTTTATTTGGTACATTTTTACATATATAAAAAAAATGTCAAGCAAACGAAGCAGGGCAAACTCCGAAAAGCGCGGAAAATGCGTCCGCGTCTTTCGCGGCTCCGCGCGCCGCTTTTTTTACCCCCCGAAGGGGTAGCCTACGTTGTTCGAAAATATAAAATCCCTGCCGTGCCCGCCGAGATCGAGCTTCATTTCGTTCATGTATCCGCGGTAGAGGGTATTGTTCGATATTACCGAATGCGAAAGATTCTTCAATATAAACCCTACCTGCGGCGTGTATTTGCCTTTCCCTCCGTCGTCGCGTCCCGCCTTGAACGCGTTGCCGCTTACGCAGATTCCCTTCGAGCCGTCGAAAATCACCTGCGCCGAAGTTTCGCCCTCCGCAAGTTGTCCGCTGTCCTTGCCGCAGCGGCGGAACACGTTTCCCGTAACCGTGATGGAATCTACGTTTTCGAGCTTCAAGCCCGCGCCGAAGTTTCTGTCGAACGAATTGCCCGTGATATTCCATGTATTCCCCTTGGGTATGTATAGCCCGTATTGCCTGTTCCATTCAACGCGGTTTGCTGTGAACATCACCGTGCTTCCGACTCCCGCGCAGGCGAAACCGTGCGAGGCGTTTCCCGAAAACTGGTTGTCCGCAACGAATCCGTCCCAGCCTATCAGCATTGCTCCGCAACCCGCGTTGGAGTAAAATATGCTGTGGCGGATTATAAACAGCCACACGCGCTGCAGGAAAATTCCGTGCCCCGAAAATTTTTGCACCTTAACGTCGTCTATTACGACCGTGTCCTCTTTCGGGCTGAATTTTTCGTTGTTGAGGTAGATTCCGTGTATGCGCTTTTCCGCATTGCGTATGCCGCAAAGCGTCAGCCCGCGTATGCGCGCGGCGTATGCTCTCGTAATGTCGAGCAAGCAGCTTGCGTTTTCGGAGTCGAGTTGCAGCACCGCGCCGCGTTTTTCGCCCGAATAAATCCATTGCGGTTCGGAAAGCAGGGTTGTGTACGGGCGCACTTTAAGGTCGGAGCACAAGTACACGCCGCTCGGAAAATACACCGTGCCCTCGGTTTTGCCCGCGGCGTCGAGAGCCGCCTGAATCGCGGCGGTATCCGAGGTTTTTCCGTCTCCCTTTGCGGCGAAGTCGCGCACGTTGAGCGCGCCCGGCGCTTTTGCCTCGGATGCTGGAATTGCGTTTGCAAGTGTTGCCGCGGTCATTATGCCCGCGCCTGTAAGAAAATCGCGTTTATTCATAAATTTAATTAAACCGAGACCGCGCGCGGGTGTCAAATTATAAAATACGGGCGCGGGCAAGCGGCTGTTCAGCTTTTTTGTTGTAAAGAAGGGGAACTTGTGTTGTATTTTTTTTCAGTATGAAAAAAGACGGAAAAGAATCTCAGGCAAGCTGGGGCGGCAGGTTTTCGGAAGCCCCCAGCGATTTGATGTTGCGTTTCAGCGAGTCCGTATCGTTCGACAAACTCCTTGCGCGTTTCGATATTCAGGGCTCGACGGCGCACGCGAAAATGCTCGCAAAAACGGGAATCATATCGAAGTCGGAGTGCAGGCAGATTGTGGGCGGGCTTGCGAAAATTTTAAAGAGAATCGAAAAGGGAGACTTCCAGTGGAGTGCGTCGCTCGAAGACGTCCACATGAACATCGAGCAGGCGCTCACAAAGGAAGTTCCCGCCGCCGCAAAGCTCCACACAGCCCGCAGTCGCAACGACCAGGTTGCCACCGACATGCGCCTCTTTTTCAAATACGCCTGCGCGGAGATTGTCGCAAAGCTCGAAAAGCTTCTGCGCGTGCTTGTCGATTTTGCCGACGCAAACAGGGCGGTTTTCATTCCCGGCTACACGCATTTGCAGCGCGCCCAGCCCGTGAGCGCGGCGCACCACATACTGGCGTGGGTCGAAATGTTCGCCCGCGACGTCGAGCGTTTTAAGTTCGCATTCGACGCCGCCAACGTGTGCCCGCTCGGCAGCGGGGCGATTGCGGGAACGACGCTTCCCATCGACAGGCTTGAAACCGCCGAGCTTCTCGGCTTTACCGACCCCGAAACGGGAGATCCCGTCCTTACGGGCAACAGCATGGACGCCGTCGCCGACCGCGACCTTTTCCTCGAATTCGCGTTCGCGTGCGCGACGCTCGGCGTGCACCTTTCGAGGGTTTCGGAAGACGTCATAATTTGGAATACGTCGGAGTTCGCGTTCGTTTCGCTGCCCGACACGTTCACGACGGGTTCGTCGCTCATGCCGCAGAAGAAAAACCCCGACGCGTTCGAGCTTATGCGCGGAAAATCCGCGCGGCTCATCGGCAATTTGTCCGCGCTTTTCGCGCTCGTCAAGGGGCTTCCGCTCACATACAACCGCGACTTACAGGAGGACAAACCCCCGATTTTCGACTCCTTCGCCCAAACCTCCATTTGCCTCGACGTTCTGACCGAATGCGCAAAGAAAATCAAGTTCCGCAAAGACAAGTGCGACCTCGCCGTCTCCGACCCGCTTCTGCTTGCGACCGACCTCGCCGACTATTTCGTCATGCGCGGCGTTCCGTTCAGAAAGGCGCACCACTGCGTGGGCGAAATCGTCGCGCTTTCGGAGCGCAAAAAAACGTCGATAGACAAGCTCGACGACGCCGACGTTTTTGCAATCTGCGACAAGGCGGACAAATCGTGGCGCGATGTTTTCGACCTCAAACGCGCGTTTGCCATGCGCGAGAAAATCGGCATGCCGGGGGCGCGCCAGATAGAGTCGCAAATATCGGCGTGGCGCGAAGCCCTGAAAAAATAGGCTTCGGCTCGTTCGAACCCCAAGCTGACAGGAAGGGAAAAAATGTTTGTCGATGAAGCAACGGTATCGCTGAGAGCGGGGGACGGCGGCAAGGGCTGCGCGGGCTTCCGCCGTGAAAAATTCATTCCCCGCGGAGGTCCCGACGGCGGCGACGGCGGCAAGGGCGGCGACGTCTGGGCTGTCGGCGACGAAAACATCGGAGACTTGGAACGCTACCAGTACACTCCGAACCTCTCCGCAGAAAACGGCGGCAAGGGTATGGGGCGTCTGAAAACGGGAGCGTCGGGAAGAGACGCCGAACTGCGCGTCCCCCCCGGCACTATAATTTACAGTGCCGAAACGGGCGCGTTTGTCGCCGAAGTTTTGCGCCACGGCGAGCGCGTGCTGCTGCTTCGCGGCGGCAGGGGCGGCTTGGGCAATGTCCACTTCAAAAGCTCGGTAAACCGCGCGCCGCGCCAGTTCACATACGGCACGGAGGGCGAATCGGGCGAGTTCAACCTCGTGCTGAAAACCATCGCCGACGCGGGCATGGTGGGCTTCCCGAACGCGGGGAAATCGTCGCTTGTGTCGCTGCTTACTCCCGCGCGCCCGAAAATCGGCGCGTATCCGTTCACGACGCTGCACGTCAACATCGGCACGCTCGACTACCCCGAAAAATACGAGGTCTTGAAGCTCGCCGACATTCCGGGACTTGTCGTCGGCGCGAGCGAAAACAAAGGCTTGGGGCACAAATTCCTCAGGCACATCGAGCGTTGCAAGGTGCTTGTTCTGCTAATCGACATGGCGGGCGCCGACGGCCGCAAGCCCGCAGACGACTATAAAAACCTTTTGAGCGAGCTTGAATTGTACTCGCCCGACTTGGCGAAAAAACCGATAATCGTCGCCGCCAACAAAATGGACGAACCCGACGCCCCCAAGAATCTGAAAGCGTTTTTGCGCAAATACCCCAATCTCGACGTAATCCCGATTTCGTGCCTGTCCGAGGAGGGCATACCCCGCCTCAAAGAGGAAATCTACGACATGTGTAAAAAATCGTTTTCGGTTTAAGTATAAATTTGACAACGTCGGTTTGCCCGACTACCGTGTTCCCATACATGAATATCTACGACTTTACCCCCACCTCGACGCGGCGCGCCCGCAAGGCGTTCACGCTCGTCGAAATTCTCATAGTAATAGGCATAATCGCGCTTTTAATGGGCATTACCACCCAAATGTTGGGCACGGTAAGCGCCTCGCAGGGTCGCGCCCGCGCAAAGACCGACATGGCGATAATCGCCGCAAGCCTCGAAGCCTTTGCCGGAAAATACGGCGGCTTTCCCCGCCTCAACGCAAACGGCGACGAAAAGAAAGCCGCTGGCAATCTCTACAAATGCCTTGTCGGAAAAATGATTCTGCGCCTCGACGACGGGCAGGTCGTGATGTCGGAAGTCGGCACAAACCGCAAGCCCTTTGTGGACGCCTCAAAACTCCGCATTTGCGACCCTGTGGACCCGCTCTTGCAGGACGTAGATCCCGAAAAAAACGGCGTCTATTTCGGCGACCCGTGGAACGAACCCTATCTCTATTTCTTCGACACAACCGCATATGTAACAAACGAAGGCAACACAAGCTGGCGTTCGCCGGGGTTTCTTTTGATTTCGAAGGGCGCGGACCAGAAAATCAAGGAGGTCGGCAACATGTACACAACGGGAATCATGCCCGACGACGAAACGTACAGAATGCCCGAGGAAAACCTCGACAACATCGTCTACGGGCGCGACGACTAATCTTTTTACAACCCACACCCCATTTACAAAAAAAGGAAACAATATGAAACAAGGCAAAAAAGCTTTTACACTCGTGGAACTGATGATTGTCATCGCGATTATCGGCGTGCTCGTGGGCATGCTGACCCCGATGATTTCGGGGGCGCAGAAGAGGGCGTTGGCGACGACCTCCAAAACGCTTTTCTCGAACATGGTAAGCGCGCTCGAACGCTACCAGACGGAATACGGATACTATCCCGCGTTCCTCACCTCGCGCGACAGAACGAACCTCGCGCAGGAAAACTTCTCCGAGGGCATGATAAAGGCGCTCACGGGCAAAACCCCCGAAGGCGGCAGGCTCACGCAGAGCGACCGCCGCGAGTACAACCGCAAATCGCGCAACTTTTTGGACATCGCGACTTCGAACATCATCAAGCGCGAGGGCAAATGGGTTATTATAGACAGCTTCGGCAACCCCAACATCTACGTCTGCGTTGACGGCGACAACGACGGCTTCATCAAGGCTGGCTTCCCCGCAATCACCGACGGCTTCACCGTTCAGGAAATCAAGGAAATAGTGCCGAACCCCACGGCGGGTATCCGCGCAAAGGCGATAATCTTTACGCTCAAAAAGGACTCGTTCAGCGCGACGGCGGATTTCAGCTCCGAAAACGTCTTTACTTGGCAATAACATTTTTCATTATCCAATATGCGTTCGCAAAGAAAAGGCTTTACCCTCATCGAAATGCTCGTGGTCATCGCGATTATTTCGGTGTTGTCGATGGGTATTTCCATGCTGAATATGAAAGACTCCTCGCAGTCGGCGTATTCGGCGCAGCAGTCGTTGATAACGGCTTTCTACGAAGCGCGGGTAACGGCGATGCAGAAGCAGACCGACTGCCGCGTAATCATCTACAAGGGGCCGGACATAACCCGCAAACTCAGGCAGGTGGGCGTAATCTACCGCTCGAAGGGGCGCAACGACATGGAGCTTGGCTGGGTCGCGCTCAACGACGGCTTCATCATGCCGCAAAACGTGTTCTTTGTCCCGCCCGAAAACGACTTCGACAAATTCGTGAAGCTCGGCAAGGACATCGACAAAAGCGAGGTCTACAAAAGCACCTTCAACAACGGCTACACGGGCGCGTTCGAGATTGTAAACATCACCGAATTTCCGAGCCGCCAGCCCGAAGCACTCACCGAAGGCAGCGGCGACTGGTACTCGTACAAATTCTCCTCCGACGGTCTCTCCCTCAACCCGGGCGCATACGTCATGATTGCCATGGGCAGGCTCGACGCCAACGGAATGTACGTTATCGACAACCCCGATTCGGAGCTTGGCTTTGTAATCAGGCTTCTCGGACACACGATTCCGTTTTCGGGACACGACGAGATGGAGGAAACAATCAAATAATTTTTTCTTATGCGAAAACAGAATTCACAAAAAAAGGCGTTTACGCTCGTCGAAGTCATGCTTGCGGTTGGGGTAATCGCGGTTTCGATTACTTCGATGATAGGTCTTTTGGGCGCGATTACCGCAAACATCACGCAAATCCGCCACCAGCAAAAATCGGCGAACTGCGTTGCGCTGATGGAAACCATTCTGCGCACGAAACGCTTCGACGAAGTTTTCCGCTGGGTCGCGAACCCCTCGCAGCCCTATGTTGTCTATTTTTGGGACGAATACCAAAACCCCGACGATCCCGACAATTCGAGCCTCTTTACGATGTCGTCGGAAAACGAGGGCGCGGTGCCGTCAATGCCGCCGTCGAGCGACGCGCTCGAAAACTCGGAGGGCGACGTTTACAGGGCGAACATTTCGCTCTACCAGAACGGCCTTAAAGGCGAACGCGTGCGCATCGGCGACAACACCGAATACGGCGGCGGCTCGCTCGGCGGCGACGCCTCGAACTACGCGCTTTCCTACCTGCCGCTGACGATTGAAGTCTTCGCCGAGCCGCGTCAGGACATCACAAAAGGGTCGGGCGACGACAGGGTCAACGAGGAGCGCCGCGTCTTTCAGGGTCTAATCATGAAAATGAGATAGCAATGAAATCTGTAAAAAAAGCTTTTACACTCGTGGAAATTATGGCGGCAAGCGCCATAATGACGATAATCGTGCTTGCGGTTCTGAGCGTAACGACAAACATTCTCAACACTTGGAACAGGGCGAGCGGCGAACTCAAAAACAAGTTCGACGCAACTGTTGTCGGCAACATTTTGCAGGACGACTTCGAAAGCGTCATGATAAAGCGCGACGGCAGAGCGTGGTTTCAGGTTGACTACCCCGACAACGTCGGCGTTCTCAGCGGCTCGAACTACCTCGATGCCACGCCGCTCAAACCGCCGGAAATCATGTTCTTCTCGTCCACGGTTCTGCGCCCGCGCTACACGCGCGACCAAATCTCGACGGCAAATCAGGGCGACGACACCCGCTCGAAACAGGCAGTCCCGATTCCCGGAAGTGTCTGCGCAATCAAGTACCAGCTTGCAATTAAAAGCCCGTTCATGAAGTCGTCGTCGGACTCGTCGGCGAACTTGACGCAGTACAACGCGTTCTTCGGGCTTTACCGCGCGGTAATCGACCCCCGCTCGACCGTTCTCGAAGCCATGGGCGACACCGTTCAGGGATACACAAAAGACCCCAATTCCGAAAGCTACAAATACGCGCTGTCGGGCAACCTGTGGCAGAAATCGTGCACGATTATCGACGAACAGGGGCTTGAACAGCCCGGTCAGGACTTGCGCTCGTGGACGCTCGCTCCCGAAAACCTGCTCGTGATGAATATTGTCGACTTCCGCCTCACCTTGGGCGTGTTCTACAAAAACCCGAACAAGGGCATAAACGAGCCCGAATATAAAATTGCGTACATTCCGCCGGGCACGCCCGTTACAATCGGCCCGAAAATCCTCGCGGCAAACGCCTACGGCATAGGATCGGGCGGCGGCAAATACCCCGTCGAATCGAGCTTGGTCGAGGACGGATTCCTCGCGTTTGCGGACTTTTCCATGACGTTCATTTCGGACGTCGGCGCGCTCGAAATGCGCGGCATGATGAAAAACGGAACTCTCGGCGTCGAAAACTACAAACGCCTCGTGTCGCAGTACGGAAACACTGTGACAAAGCGCGTGCAGTTTATCGAAGACTTAGGCTACAGCGTTAACGAAACGCCCT
>JAJXPD010000007.1:0-8976 GCA_021641325.1 Opitutales bacterium | reverse complement strand
CCGATGATGTAAAACAATGAATTTGGATAAAAATCAATCCGCTTGTGTGAAATCCTGGGTTGCCGACGGCGCGAGCGTCGCCGACGTGCAAAGCCGCCTGAAATCGGAATTCGGAATCTCCATGACATACATGGACGTAAGATTCCTTATTGACGACCTCGGCGCGGAAATCGTCTCGAAAGAGCAGCCCTCCGAAGCCGACGCGCCCTCCGAAATTCCTCAGGAATCCGCGGGCGGCATGCAGCCCGACCCAGCCGAAAGCTACGGCGACGATTCGGGCTACGGAGAACCCGACTACGCCGACGCCGACGACACTGAACCCGCGGCGGAAGAGGGCGGCTACGGCAGCCCCGCGCAACCTGAAAACCCCGCGCAGGCCGCGAACATTCAGGTTTCGGTAAGCCCGATTCAGCGTCCCGACTGCATAGTTTCGGGCGACGTCGTTTTCTCGGACGGCACAAAGGCGGAGTGGCGCATAGACCGCATGGGGCAGCTCGGTCTTATCCCCGAAGCGGGCAAGACGCCGCCGCAGAGCGACATGTATCCATTCCAGCTCAAATTGCAGGAATTGCTGAGCAAAATGTAGCCGATGAAAGGACGGATTAACCCCGATTTTTTGCCTCCTGCGGGAGGCAAAATTCTTTTGCACTCGTGCTGCGCGCCGTGCTCGGCGGCTGTCATGGAGGAGCTTTTGGGAATGGGGGCGGACTTCGCCGTTTTCTATTTCAACCCGAATATTTTTCCGCTCCAAGAGTACGAACTCCGCAAGAGCGAAAACAAAAAACTTGCGCTTTCAATGGGCGCGCCGTTTATCGACGCCGACTGGACGCATTCGGAGTGGTCGGCGCAATGCTCGCCGCTCGCCGCCGAACCCGAACGCGGGGCGCGTTGCCTTGAATGCTTCAAACTGCGCCTGCTCAAAACTGCGGAGTACGCGAGCGCAAACGGCTTTTCGGTTTTCAGCACAACCCTCACGTCGTCGCGCTGGAAGAGCGCGGAACAGGTCGCCGAGGCGGGGGCTTTTGCGGAATCGGCATTTCCCGATGTCCGTTTTTGGCTTCGCAACTGGCGCAAGGGCGGCCTCAGCGAACGGCGGGCGCAACTTCTGCGCGAATACGGATTCTACAACCAGACATACTGCGGTTGCGAGTACTCAATGCGCCCGCAATCCTGCCCGCAAAACAATCCTGCGGAGTCTGCGCAAAAGTAGTTAAGCTTTGCCGCGCGGGCGGATTTTGCGCCGCGCAATGAGTTTCGCGGGGCTTTAAGCGCGGGAGATGCGAAGCGGTCGGCGCAACGAACGCCGCGGCATGCGGGAAGTCGTCGGAAGAGCAACGAACGCCGCGGCATGCGGGCTTTTTCGGCGCGCAGATTTGCTATAACGCGCGGATTTTGCCGCGCGTCAGTCCGATTGTTTCGATTTAGTAAATGTCGTCGCGCCTGTCGGCAAAGGACGGAATTTGGGCGCGGATATTGTCGACTTCGTCGGGGTTTATGTCGGCAAAGGCGAGGCTTTCGGCGTCCTGCGGGCATTCGGCTATGACGCCGCCCCATGGGTCTATTGCCGCCGACATTCCGAAATATTTGATTTGCCTTTCGCCGAAATTTTCCGTTCCGCCCCTGTTCACCGCGATGAAAAAGCACTGGTTTTCAATCGCCCGCGCCCGCGACAAAATCCGCCAATGCTCCGAGCGCGGGTGGGGGAACGCCGCCGAAAGGATTATCATTTTTGCGCCGAGCTTCGCCATTCTCACAAAGATGTCGGGGAAGCGAATGTCATAGCAGACGGCAAGCCCGATTTTCCCGAACGGCGAATCGGCGACGACGATTTCGCCGCCCGCCTTGACGTACTTGTTCTCGCGGAAGACGCCGAAGAGGTGGATTTTGTCGTAGCGGGCGATGTCGTTGCCGTCCGCGCCGACGAAAAGCATGCGGTTCGAGGGGCGCGGATCGCCCGCTTCGAGGTGCGGAAGCGAGCCGCAGATTGCGATGTCGCGGCTTTTTGCTATTTCGCGCAGCCGCTGTTCGGCGGCGTTTCCGAAAGTTTGCAGGTAGTCGAGATTCTTTTTGTAGTCGAAGCCGCAGACGCACATTTCGGGGAATACGGCAATCTGCGCGCCGCCGTCTTTTGCCGCCTTTGCGAAGTCCGAAATTTTTTCGAGATTTTTTTCGAAGTCGCCCTGCGCGGTGTCTGTCTGTGCAAGTGCAATTCTCATACGAACCTGATTTTTTTGATTTTTTTGCAGCCGTCGAGCCGCCTTACTTTTTGCAAAATTTCGCGCTCGCAGAACATCATTTCCTGCCGCACCGACGGGTTGCACACGCTTGCGTACAGCACGCCGAGCCGTACGTTTTGCGGCGCGGATTTCCCCGCAAAGCGTTTGGGCACGCATTCGTCCCAGTGTTCCTCCACAATTTTTACGGCGTTTTCGACCCTGATTTTGAACTTTGCCAAAAACCGTTCCGCAAGGCTCGCCGACGCTTCGGGCACGCCCCGCGTGCCGCGCTTTTTCGAGAGCGTGGGTGTGTAGGGCATCTGCCTGAAATCGCTTAATTCGGGGCTGTCTTCGTGGAGCGGCATTTTGATAGAATCGGTTATTTCGCCGTTTTGTTTAGGTATTTTTGCAGAAAATAGATGGAGTCTATCGCGATTGCGTGGTAGATTTCGCCGCGCTCGACCATGGCGTCAAGCTCGTCCACGGGAACGAGCCTCGTTTCGATTTCCTCGTTTTCGTCCCAATTCAGGGCGGAGGTTTTTTTGCAGTTTTCGATTACCGCAAAGTGCGCAAGGTTGTTTTGTATTGCGGGGTTCGGCGAGTATGATGCGAGGATTTTTGCGGCGTCGCCCGTGTAGCCCGTTTCTTCTGCGAGCTCTCGCGCGGCTGCTGCTGCGGGGGCTTCGCCGACCTCCACGATTCCCCCCGGAAATTCCCACGACATTCTGCGCGTTCCGAACCTGAACTGCTTTACGAGCACTGTGAGGATTCTTCCTCCGTCGCTGACGAGCGGGGCGACCTGAACCCAGTCCTGCGATTCGTTTATGAAGAAGACGGCGCGGCGTCCGTCGGGGTGGGCGAACGTCTGCGCCTTCACCTTGAAAACTTTGCAGTCGGCGACGGTTTTTTCGCCCTCGAATTTCCATTTTTTTACGTCCATAAGTCCGCCGAATTTATTTTGCCCTATAAAAAACGCGCTCCCGAAGGAACGCGCCGAAATGTTAGGGAAGCGTGATTTCCTGTCCGACTTTCAGCCTCGACGGGTTTGCGTCGGGATTCGCCGAAATTATTGCGTCGACCGAAACGCCGAATTTTTTTGCGAGCTTTGCGAACGTGTCGCCGCTTTGGATTTTGTATTTTTTTCCGTCGGGCGCGCTGCTTGCCGTCGCGGATTGCGCTGGCTGTTCCGCCTGCTGCGCGGTTGCTTCGGCTGCCGCCTGCGGTTTTTGCTCTGCCTGCTGTCTGCGCGGTGCGGCGGCGCGTTTTGCGACCTCCTCAATCGCGCTGCGGTTTTCTACTGCGATGGAGCGCGTGTTTTCAATCGCGGTGGAAAGTTTTCTAAGCTCGGCGGCGATTTGCGAAACGAGGTTGTTCGACTTCGTTTTTTCGTCCTCCTTAATCGTTTCGATTTGGAGCGCGAGCGAGTCTATTCTGTCGCTTATTTTCTTGGTTTCGAGCGAGAGCGCGGCCGCCTTTTCGATTTTGTCGTTCATGTCGGCGGCGGTGTCGCCGACTTTCACCATCGAGATTATGCCGAGCGCGAGCGCTACTATTCCCAATCCAAGCCCCAACAGCGCGATTGCGGGCGTGAGTTGCGATTGTTTTTCGGGTTTTGAAATGATGTCGTCTTCCATATTGTTTATTAAAATCGACGCCGATTATGAACGCTCATTTCCGAAAGACAAACTTTCTTTTTTATTTTGTTGAAGTCGGCGATTCGCCTAAATTACAGTTTCGGCATGTTGAAATCGGAAAAACTGTTCGCCGACGTCCGCGGAATCTGCGCGGAATCTTTCGCCGACGGACGCCCCGTCCGCGAAGCTCTGGCGGACTGCCTTGCCAAGACGCGCTCGGCAATCCGCGCGCGCCACGAGGTGGGGGCTGGCGGAAAGACCGTGTGCGCGGCGAACGCAATCGCCGTTGACGGAATTTTGGAGCGTTTGCATTCGGCGTTTGTCGGGCGCATGCGCGGCGCGTGCCGCGATTTCTGCATTGTCGCCCTCGGCGGATACGGGCGTTCCGAGCTTTGCCCGCGGAGCGACATCGACATTCTTTTTCTCTACGACACCTCCGCCACCGAAGCCTTCAAAACCGCCGTCGTGGATTCGGTGGCGTATCCGCTTTGGGACGCGGGCTTGAAGCTCGGGCACTCGTCGCGCACCTACCGCGAGGCTCTCGAAGACGCAAAGGCGGACATCATTCTGCGCAATTCGATGCTCGACGCGCGGCTTGTGTGCGGCTCAATCGCGCTGTATTCGAAGTTTGCGGCGAAGTTCGAGTCGCTCTGCTCGGCGCGGAAAAACGAGCACTTCGACGGGCTTATGCGCCTCAAACGCGACCGCCACGAAAAGTGCGGCTGGACTCCGTACCTCCAAGAGCCGAACCTCAAAAACGGAATCGGCGGACTGCGCGACGCCCAGACCATGGTCTGGAAAACACGCCTCAACTTCGGCTCGTCCGACCTGCGCGAGCTTGCCCGCCGCGCGATAATCTCGCCGCGCGAGTACCGCGCCGTCAGACGCGCCTACGATTTCCTACTGCGCGTGCGCAACGACATGCACTACTATTTCGACAGGGAGAACGATTTGCTCGACCTCGAAACGCAACCGAAAATCGCCGCGCGGCTCGGCTACACAATGGGTGGCGAGTTCGAGCGCGTCGAGGCGTTCATGCGCGACGTCTACAATTCGTTCCGCGCGATAGACTCCGTTTCGAAGACCGCCCGCAAGCGCATGGGGCTTGTCCTCCCGGGGGACGTCGAGGAAAACATGCGCCACATGGGCACGCGCATGCCGCGCAACAGGAAGTTTTCGGTTGACGGATTTTCCATTTACAGGGGTGTTGCCGACGCGCAGTCGCCGTCGGTATTTCGGCGCGACCCGTCGCGGCTCGTGCGGGTGTTCGCGATTTTTCAGGAGTACGGCGCGGTGCCGTCCGACAGGCTCGAAGTTTTGATGAAAGACTCGCGCGGGCTGCTCGACGCCTCCGTGCGCTACGACCCCGCCACAAACGCGGCGTTCCTCTCAATTTTCCAGCGTCGCGGCGCGGTGTTCCCGACGCTCGAACTCATGCACTATTGGGGCGTCTTGGGGGCGTTCGTCCCCGAATTCAAGGACATCACCTGCATGGTTCAGCACGAGTTCTACCACCGCTTTACGATAGACGTGCACATTCTAAACACTATCGCGCAGCTCGACAAAATCTTCCGCGCGAGGGAGTCTGACGGCGTGTATTGGGAGTACCACAAAGTTCTCGTAAGCTCGCCATCGCCGATACTTCTGTATCTGATGCTCTTCCTGCACGACATCGGCAAAGGCGACGGAATACGCGGGCACGCGGAGATAGGCGCGGAGATAGGCGAGCGTATTTTACGGCGTTTGGGCGTGCCCGACTCGGACATTGAAAACATACTTTTTGTTGTCCGCAACCATTTGCAGATGGCGCGGTTCTGGCAGTCGAACGACGTGGAGGACGAGGCGTCGATTGCGAAATTTGCGGCAATCGTGAAGAACGAGGAGCTGCTGAAATATCTTTATGTGCTCACTTTTTGCGACGCCATGGGCACAGCCGACGGCTTCTGGAACTCGTACAAGCAGAGCCTGCACTCCGCGCTCTATGCGGGCACTATCGAATTTTTCCGCCGCCGCCAGTCGACCTCCGCGCTCGAACGGCGCAAGGCGCGGGCGTTGGAGGAGTCGCTTGCTGACCCGCGCTCGCGAGGCTTGGAGGCAATCATCTTCGAACAGCTCGAAATGCTTCCGCGCAACTATTTCCTCTTCCACGGACGAACCGACCTGCTTATGCACGCGGCTATGATACGCGAGCTCCGCGCGAAAATAGAAGGCGGGAACTCCGACACTCCCGTAATCGAGTGGCGCGACGAACCCAACGACTCGATAAGCAGGCTGTATGTGGTCTCGACCTACCGCAGCGGGCTGTTCGCGATTCTCGCGGGCGTCATGACAATCACGGGCATGGACATTTTAGGCTCGAAGATTTTTACGCGCGACGACGGCATAACCCTCGACGCGTTCTACGTGCGCGGAATCGCCGACGGCGTCGCGGCGAACCCGAAAATGAAGGCGCGGTTCGAGTCGGCCGTGTGCGGCGCGCTTTCGGGCGGCGACTCCTTCGACAGGCGCATAGACGCCATGTTCCGCGCCGACCCCCGCGCGGGCGATTCCGCCGTTGCCGACGTTTTCGTCAAGCGCGAGTTCGGCAGGTTGTCGCTCGAAATCCGCGCGCGCGACAGGGTGGGGCTGCTCTATAAAATCGCGCGGGCGATAGACTCTTGCGGCTACGACATCGAGTTCGCCCGCGTCAATACCGAGCGCAACCGCGCGAACGACGCGTTCAGAATCTCCCCCCGCGCGGGCGCGCTTCCCGTGTCGGAGTTGGAGGAAAAACTGCGCGGGCTTGCGTAGCGCGGCGGCGCAACGGACGCCGCGGACTGCCCGCTTCCTCCGCATTCCCGCGGCTTTCCCGCGTTCCGCCGCGCCGCGAAAAAACGCTCGCAAACGGGCGCGTTTTCGTGTTCAATTCATGCCGTGAATACGGTGATTCTAAAAAACAAAATTTGCGTTTTTTTAACGCTGACTCTTCTTGCGCTTTTTGTGTGGTCGGCGGTGAACCCGCACAGCAGGGGCGTGTGGTATGTGGAAAGCGCGACTGCGCTTGTTCCGTTTGCCGCGTTTGCGTGGCTGTCGCGCCGCTTCGAATTTTCGACCGCCGCGTATGCCGTCTTCTGCTTCTGGGAAGCTTTGCAGATTGTAGGCGCGCACTATTCGTTCGAGCTTGTGCCGTTCGGATTTTTTACCGGGCTTGTCGGCGCGGAGCGAAACCATTTCGACCGCCTTGCGCATTTCGCCGTCGGGCTTAACGCGCTCGCCGTCGCGGAGTATTTGCTCGGAAAGGGGATTGTAAATTCGGCGAAATCGGCGGCGGTGTTTTCGGTGCTTGCGATTATGGCGCTGGCGAATTTGTGGGAGCTTGTGGAATGGGCGTACGCGGAAATCGACGGCGGAGATGTCGGCGCGGCGTTCCTCGGTTCGCAGGGCGACATTTGGGACGCCCAAAAGGACATGCTTGCCGACACGCTCGGCGCGATTTGCGCGGCGGCGGGCTTTGCGCTTTTCCGCGGGCGCGCCGAACCGCCAATATTGGCTTGATTTTTACGGGGCGCGGCGGATTATTCGAGAATGGCTAAGACGGATAAAAAGGGCTTCATGTTCGGCATACTCGTTGCGCTCGCGGCGGCGCACGGGCTTAACGACGCAATGCAGTCCATCATTTCTGCGATATACCCGCTGCTGAAATCCAACCTGAATTTGACCTACGGCGAAATCGGGCTGATTGCGCTCACATACCAAATTTCGTCGTCGATTATGCAGCCGCTTTTCGGCTACGTTTTCGACAAAAAACCCGCGGGCTGGTTTCTCCCCGTCGGTCTTTGCTGCACGATGTGCGGGCTGATTCTGATTGCGTTTTCGGGCGGGCTATATTCGGTCATGGGCGCGGTGTTCGTGTCGGGGATAGGGTCGTCGATAATGCACCCGGAGGCGTCGCGGATAACGTCGCTTGCGTCGGGCGGAAAGCGCGGCTTGGCGCAGTCGATTTTTCAGGTCGGCGGCTCTACGGGCTTCGCGCTCGGGCCGCTCCTCGCCGCGCTGTTCGTGCGCGAGCAGACGTGCGTGGCAAAATTCGCGGTTCTCGCCGTCTTGGCGATGGTCTCCCTCGTTCCCGCCTGCCGCTGGTACTCGCGCAGAATCGCCGCGCGCGAGACTTCGCTGCCCGTCTCGAACGCGGCGGAATCGGGCGCGCTTCCGCGCAGAACGGTCTGGTTCGTCATGGCGATTCTCATGTTTTTGGTGTTCTCCAAAAACTTCTACACGGTCAGCTTTTCGAACTACTACACGTTTTATCTGATGTCGAAATTCGGCGTGAGCATCGAGACATCGCAGGTCATGCTTTTTGTGTTTCTGCTCTCGACGGCATTGGGGACGCTCGTCGGCGGGCCCGTCGGCGACAAATACGGGCGGAGGCTCGTGATTTGGTGGTCTATTTTAGGCTCCGCTCCGTTCGCGCTGGCAATGCCGTATGCAAACTTCGAATGGACGGTTGCGCTGAGCGTGATAATAGGGCTTATAATGTCGTCGGCGTTCTCGGCGATTCTCGTGTACGCGCAGGAGCTTTTGCCGATGAAAGTCGGGCTTGTGTCGGGAATTTTCTTCGGGTTCGCGTTCGGAATCGCGGGGGTGTCGTCGGCGGTGCTCGGGAAAATAGCGGACGCCACGGACATTCAGTTCGTCTACAACCTCTGCTCGTTCTTCCCGCTTCTGGGAATCGTGGCATACTTCCTGCCGAGGGTGCGGACAATTCAGGCAATGAAGAAATCGGAGACAAACTGAGATGAAAGTGTACTTTGCAGGCTCTCTTTTCACGCATAAAGACTTGGCGGGAAACGCTATGCTCGCCGACGAAATAGGGCGTGTTTCGGGCGGAAAGTTCGAGTGCCTTCTGCCGCAAAATATCGAACACCGCGGCAGCTCGCCGAAGGAAATCCGCGACGCAGACATCTCCGCACTGCTCTCGTGCGACTTGGCTTTGTTCAATTACGACGGTTGCGAGCTTGACAGCGGAACGGTCGTCGAATTCATGTTCGCGAAATTCGCCGACATTCCGTCAGTTCTGTTGCGGACGGACTTCCGCACGGGCGGCGACAGCGGCGAAAACCCGTGGAACTTGATGACATCATACTATC
>JAJXPD010000142.1 GCA_021641325.1 Opitutales bacterium | reverse complement strand
GACAAAAAAAGCAAGCACTTTGTAGACAGCGACGTTAAGGAAGACAGAAAAGCCAAAATTTCAAACGACGTTGACGCCTACGACCTTATCATGAAAAACAAGGAAAGGCTGCTCGATTTAAACGAACCCGTGCGCTTTATATTCTCGCACTCTGCGTTGCGCGAGGGCTGGGACAACCCCAATGTTTTTCAAATCTGCACGCTAAAACAAAGTTTGGCGGAAATCCGCAAAAGGCAGGAAGTCGGCCGCGGATTGCGCTTGTGTGTGAACCAAAACGGCGAGCGTATGGACGCAAACGCCCTCGGCTCAGATGTTCACAACGTCAACGTGCTTACAGTCATTGCAAGCGAATCATACGAAAAATTCGCAAGCTCGCTTCAAACAGAATATGCCGAAGCCGTTTCCGACCGCCCCTGCAAGGTTGAGGCAAAAATTTTCGTCGGCAAAATTGCCCGTCTTCCCGACGGCACGGAATGCGCAATTACGGAAGAACAGGCAAACGCAATCTGCCACAGCCTTATAAAAAACGACTACATAGACGACAAAAACACCCTTACAGCCAAGTATTACGACGACAAAGCAGCCCAGCGTTTTATACTGCCCGAGCAGTTAAAACCGCTTGCCGAAACAATCGTGAAAGTTTTAGACAACATTTACGACCCAAGCAAAATTAAGGCGGAAAACGCCGCCGCAAACAATGTTGTAGCTCGAATAAACGAAAACAAAATCGCCAGCAAAGAGTTCAAGGCGTTGTGGGCAAAAATTTCGGCAAAAAGTGCCTACTGTGTTGATTTCGATACGTCGGAGCTTGTCGCAAAATCAATCGAGCACTTGAATAAAGAGTTGTTTGTAGGGCAGCGGTATTTCACGATAACCGAAGGTTCGATGGCAAAGATTGATTCGCGCGAAGCTCTCGAAAACAACGAGGCTTTCACGGCTACAAAATCCGAAACAAAATTTGCTTCAAGTGATAACGAATTCGCAAATGTCCGCTACGACCTTATCGGGAGAATCGTCGCCGAAACGGGGCTTACGCGCAAAACCATTGTCGAAATTCTGCGGGGCATTCTGCCCGAAAAGTTCGATATGTTCAAAATTAACCCCGAAGACTTCATAATGCGCGCTTCGCGGATAATCAACGAGCAAAAAGCAACGGTTATTGTTCAGCATATTGTTTACAATAAAATCGACGCAAAATACGACACGAGCATTTTCACAGAACCTACGCTAAAAGGCAGGCTGAATGTGAATGCGATGGAAACGCCGCACCACCTTTACGACTACCTTATTTACGATTCTTCTATCGAAAAGAATTTTGCGCAGGAATTTGAAATTAAGGGCGATGTTGTTCTCTATGCAAAGCTGCCCAAGAGCTTTTATATAAACACGCCCGTCGGCAATTACAGCCCCGACTGGGCAATAGTTTTCAAGGAAGGCAAAGCAAAGCATATCTACTTTGTGGCGGAAACAAAAGGCGATATGTCGAGCCTAAACCTGCGCGGCGTTGAAGACGCAAAAATCTCCTGCGCCCGCAAACACTTTGCCGCAATCAGCCCAAGCGATATCACCTACGACTTCGTGAATAATTACAAGGAGCTAATCGACAAAGTAATGGCGTAGTAACCCTGTTACCAACCGGCGAGCGGTTTTCGCCCGTCGGTTGGTTCATTCCGAATTACCTACAACGTGTAAAATCTAAAAATCTTCTTCGCCCATGCCGCCAATCTAATCCGCCACGGGGTTCGGAGAGATTCTATACGTTGCCAGTAGATTTGGGCGATGGGGAGTTGGATTTCTGGGCATTCGGCTTTCACGGCTTGTTCGTAGTCCAAGTAGCCTTGTAGGGTTGTGGCTTGGGCGAGCAAGCATTGAAGCTCGAAGTGTTTTTCTTTTGAGACGCTGATAGTCGGCGTCCCCTTCTTTGGGAAAAGCGATTTGTCTAAAATATGGTGGTCGTCACCTTTGCCGTTGGCGGAATTCCCGCAATATTTCTTACGCGTCAAAAGTTCAATCGGCACTTTCGTGCGCTTGGCGGCTTGGCGGACAAACTCGGGATATGGATTGTTCGGGTTATGCGTGTCTTTGTGAGCGTGAAAAAGTTTTTCGTTCATTTTAGTTCCTTTCATATGAGAGTTGTTTGTTGGCGAGCAGCCTTGCCGTGTGGAGAATCGGCAGATTGCAATGTTCGCAAGCTACAACAAAACTTTGCTTTGCCGACTCGCGTTTGTATCTGATTTTGACTTCGCGCAGGTATCGCGAAAATGATTTTGAATGATGAGATTTCATAGATTATAAAGCGTCTTTGTCTAAAAATTTACCGTTAAGGCAGGCGTTAAAATCTATTGCCTTTAAGTAGGTGCGGAGAACATTTGCGCATTTGTCGATTTCCGATTCGCGCTTGCTTTCTGGCATTGGCGGCGCATCGACATAGAGCCGTTCGATTTCAACAAGACCGTTCGACTGAAAGCCGTCGGCAAGCTTTATCGCAGCACAACCAGCGGGCGCATTGGCAAGCGTTATTGGTTCGTGTCTTTCGTAAGGTTGAGAATCAGTCCCGAACCCAATTTTGCCGTGTGGAGGCTCGCAAAAGTTCAAGTCATCAACCAGTTCGAGCACTTCGCGTTCATTGCTTTTGAAGATGAAGACATTGTTGAAGTTTGTCATAAGCCTGCGGCGAGCTTGTTCGCCTATTGATAAATCAAGCCCGACAAGCCCCTGCGTTGCGGTAATCACAAAGCCTCGCTTTGAGCGGATTGTTTGCATATTGAAGCCATCGCCCGAGATGTTTTCGCCATCGGTAGCCACAAGCGGAAATTCGTCCATAACAATTCCTGCAAGCCGGCTTGGATTTTGCCGCGTCTGTATATACCCATAGACATCGCTCTTTAAAAGCTTACAAATTGCCGTCGCTGACTGTCTATTTGCAATACCGTCAAAGCTCGCCACAACAATCTTTCCCGAACACACAAGTTCGCCAACGTCCAAGCGCGTCTTGCTCTTCCCCTCGAAAATGTGCCCATTAGTAATTGGGTTGCCGAAGTTCGAAACCAAATTCGTCATCGTGCTTAGCTCATTGCTCTTGGTTCGAGGGTCGAGACGTTGCCATTCGTTAACGCCCGCCCGCGTGCTCTCTAAAAGTTCGCGCAAAATTTCATATGATTCGGCGACTGCGCCTTTCGACTTCTTTTCAAGCGCGCGCAAAACCATCTCAACCGAGTCCATCACGTCGCGCCAATTACTGTTTGACGAATCCGCCGTTGTGAACTCTCGAAGCTCGTCCAAGAACAGTTTAAACGTCATCCTTCCGTGCCGAAACAAACAATAAGTCAGCACTGTTTTGAACCGCTTCCTTAGCGACTGTTCCCAATAGACCTCACTGCTCTGGAATGGAAAGATGTTGTAAAGTCGTTCGACGTATTCGGGAATTTTGCGAAAACTGTTCAAGCCGCCGAGCGGGTCGAAGTAGAACGGTGAGTCGGCGCAATAGTCTATTACGTCTTCCTCGCGTCTGAATTCTTCCGCCCATTTTCGGATTTTGAAAAGCGTGTTGTCGCCCTTCAAATCAAAGACAAGTAAGCCGACTTTCTGCGTTTCGTCATTCGCGTTATATCCGATGATATCGCGCAAAAGCATATTGAGCGAAGTGGTCTTTCCGCTGCCCGTACTTCCGATAAATATCGTGTGTTTGCAGAGTGCGTCTTCGGAAAGTTGCAACTCTCCCGCGCTCGTTTTGATTGTAGAAACAATATTTTCTTTCATATCGAAAATGTCTCCTACTCACAAAATTTACTTTGAAAGATATACGGCATAGCGCGACTGCTCTAAATCTGCCCCCATTCGTTCGAGAGTCGGGATTATTTCTGGACAGTCCAAAATTACGGCGTCCATAAAGTTCCACCCGCGCTTTTGTAGCTCGGTAACAAGTTCAGTATTTTCCGCCGCGCGATACGCGTTGATGAAAATCCTCGCAAATTGACCTTCGTCGATTCGCCAAAATAACCCCTTCGCCCTTACCGCAGGCAAAAGCGAGAGGTCAAGACACAGCAATTCCAACATCACTGCGTCGGACAGGTTTAGTGCCGACATCATATTGCAATCGAGATCGTCGCGCATATAAAGATAGCACGCAAGCTCGTTGCTGTTTGGCGCATATCCCATCGCAGGCAACGCCAAGAACGCCTCCTCTCCAAGCCGATTGTCGCAAAGCAATAGCTCGCACAACAAGCCGTGCTTGGTTATAAAATGCAGACTTTCGTCATTCAAAAGCCCGCCGTTATTGTCTATTAGTTCTCTTAATGTGTAATATTCTTTACTCATAAAAAATAGCTTACAAAGCTATGTCTTACGGAGTAAAAATTTGCCCGAGTTTATCTGTCGCTATGAAAAACGATGGGTAAGGCTTTTGCGATTGAGCCCAACATTTGGATATATAATTTTTAATATAACATGTTATTTTGCTTGGCAATACGCCTGAAAGATGCGCTTACATTTGCATTTGCGGCGATTGACTTCCAAAAGTTTTTTGCCATCTCGCGCGATTCTTTCGTTGGCGGAATGGACTGCAACGGTTCATTACGCAATGTGCCGTCGCTTAGCGGTGCGTAGAACATAGGCAGCATATCGTAGATTGGCGCGAGCGCAAACGGCAAATCGTGTTCAACGTAAAAGCTGATGTTGCCGAAATGCATATCGGTGTTGCCGATGGCAAGTCCGAAATCGTAAATGCGTTCGGAAAGCTCAATGTCTTCCGCGCGAAAATAGGCTTCCCCTTTGCGCATTGCTTGTGCCCACGGGCCTCCGCAAGCCCCTATAAACGCCGAATCGATTCCCGAAAGCGAACTAGTGCCGCGTCTGCCGTATCTGCCAACTCGGTCAATGCGCGAGTATTCCAAGAATACGCGATTCTTGGCAAACACAAGTTCGGCTTTGGAGGCGGGGAATCCGTATTTTTTTAGAACTTGCAAAGCGGTGTATTCTGCAATGAGCAGGTCTGCCCAACGGCAGTTGATATCGTTTGTCGTCTCACCCGAAAATTTTACGATAACATTCCTAAACTCTCCGTTTTTGCCCTGCACTGTTGTGCAAAATTTCGGCTGCTCGCCTGCGGCGGAAGAACGCGGAACTCCGTTCGAGACCGCATTTAGCGCAAGTTCGGGATATTCGTCTTCGCGCCGCGATTCGGGGATAAAGAAATTGTTGCCCGCCAAAAATGCCGATTTTGCGGTTTCGCCCAAAATCAGAGAACCCGCCAAGTCGCCGCCAAAGCGGACGGCATATTCCAGAATGTCCGAATCGCCCCATGATTTCAGTTCTTTTGAGATGCCGAAAGTTTTGTTGAGGTTGTAGACGATATTCCTGCCTACAAATCCCTGTGGGCGGTGTTCAAATAAAAACCACGGAAGCGACGGGAATATTTTGTTTTTGAATTCATCCCCGAAGAATGCGGAATAGTCTCCGTCAAGATAGAAGCCCGCACTGGTTGAATGGAGCACGCCGATTCTTTCAACATTCTCCGATTCGTCTACACGATACAAATTCCATTGCGAACCGACAGCCCCGACAGGCTTCGGCAAAGTATATGAACGGCTTACCGAATTGCCTATTGCCACGCAAGCAAGTTTGTTCAGAAGCTTTATTGCGGTAGGTTTTGATACGCCAAATGCTTTCATTACATCGGACGAGGAAACCGCGCCGTTGGCAACGACGAAATTTCTTATGTCTTGTTCCCTAGGCGATTTCATTTACGCTTTGAAATATTT
>JAJXPD010000141.1 GCA_021641325.1 Opitutales bacterium | reverse complement strand
ACACCATATATATAAGTTTTTTCATGCTAAAAACATATATGCTTCGGAATGAAAATTAGTCAAATTTATAAAACCGCCCGCCGCGGGACGCGTTTTTGCGGGGAATTTATTGCCCGAAACGGCAGAAAAAATTTGCAATGCGCGGGGGGCTTTGCTTAAATCGTGCGCTATGAAAAAAATCGCGTCAATCATGTGCCTGTGCGCCGCCGTTTTCGGGGCGGACGGGATTTGCGCCCAACAGCAGGATTCCGTCCCGCAGTTGAAGGCGAAAATCGCGGCGTTGGAAACGCAAATCGCCGCCGACGCAGGCGTAATTTCGGCTCTGCGCACGGAAATACGTTCGCTCAAAAAGGAAATCCGCAAAATGAAGCGCGACGCCGTCGCGGCAACGGTTGCGGCGTCCGACGTCAAAAAGGCGGCGGCGAAACAGACTGCGGGCGAATCGGCTTCGTCCAAGTCAGCGTCGCGCGAGGCGTACGCGGACACCGTGAAATCGGCGTCGCAGTCGAAAGTGGAATCGCAGAGCGCAACCCGCAAACCCGCGGAGTCGAGCGTGTGGGACCACATGTTCCCGTTCTAAGATAAATTTAAGCAAACTACAAAATGTCGGAAAAAGACTTCAAAGACACCCTCAACCTTCCCAACACAAAGTTCCCCATGCGCGGCGACCTCGTCAAACGCGAACCCGCGCGCATCGAACACTGGAAAAAGTCCGACCTCTACGGGCGCATTCAGAAAAAGAACGCGGGACACCCCAAATTCGTCCTCCACGACGGCCCCCCGTTCACGAACGGCGACGTCCACATCGGCACCGCGCTCAACAAGATTTTGAAGGACGTAATTCTGCGCTACAAGTCTCTCAAAGGCTTCGCCACGCCCTACGTTCCCGGTTGGGACTGCCACGGGCTGCCAATCGAGCACAAGGTGGTTAAAATGCTGCGCGAGCAGAAGCGCGACGTCGATACCGCCCAGCTCCGCGAGGAATGCGCAAACTTCTCCTCCGAATTTATCGAAAAACAGCGCAGACAGTTCCAGCGCCTCGGCATTCTCGCCGACTGGGAGCACGAGTACAAAACCAAGAACCCCGCGTACGAGGCGGACATTCTCCGCACGTTTTCGGCGTTCGTCGAGAAGGGAATGGTCTACCGCAGCAAGAAGCCCGTGTACTGGTCGATTCCGTGCGCGACGGCTCTTGCGGAGGCGGAAATCGAATACAAAGACCACACAAGCTCGTCGATTTGGGTGGCGTTCAAGCTCGACGAAGAGTCGAACAAAAAGCTCGGTCTCGAAAACGCCGAAGCCGTAATCTGGACGACAACCCCGTGGACAATGCCATCGAACTTGGCGATGGCGGTAAACCCCGACATCGACTACGTCTCGGTCTCGGCGAACGGCAGAACTTTCATTGTGTGTGAGGCTCTGGCGGAAAACTTCGTGTCGTCGGTGGGTCTCGAAAACGCGGAAATCAAAAAGCTTTGCAAAGGCTCGGAGTTGGAGGGCGCAAAGGGCTTCCACCCCTTCATGAACCGCAAAAGCCCCATTGTCTGCGCGCGCTATGTAACCACCGATTCGGGCACGGGCATTGTGCACATCGCCCCCGGGCACGGGCTCGAAGACTATCAGGTAGGGCTCGACAACAAGCTCGACATCTACTCGCCGCTCGACGACAACGGCTGCTATGTCGACGACGGACAGATTCCCGCCGAACTCGTCGGTTTGAGCGTGCTCGAAAACGACGCGGGCAGAAGCGCGGCAAACGGCAAGGTTCTCGAAATTCTCGACCGCTGCGGCGCGCTGCTGAAAATCGCGAAAATTTCGCACCAATACCCGCACTGCTGGCGTTCGAAGACGCCCGTCATCTTCCGCGCAATGGACCAGTGGTTTGTCGCGCTCGACAAGGACGGTCTGCGCCAGCGCGCCCTCGACGAAATCTCGAACGTATCGTGGGTGCCCGAACGCGGCGAAAACAGAATACGCGGCGCGGTCGAGTCGCGCCCCGACTGGTGCATTTCGCGCCAACGCTCGTGGGGCGTGCCGATTCCCGCGTTCTACGACGAAAACGGCGGCGCGTATCTCGACGCAGGCGTAATCCGCGGAATTGCCGACAAGGTCGAAAAGCTCGGCACGAATTTCTGGTACAACGCAAGCGAGGCGGAAATCCTCGACGGCATAAAACTGCCCGATGGCTGGGACGTCTCCAAGCTCCGCAAGGGCGCGGACACACTCGACGTCTGGATTGACTCAGGCTCGAGCCACGCCGCCGTGCTCGCGCGGAATCCCGATTTGGCTTGGCCCGCCGACCTCTACTTCGAAGGCTCCGACCAGCACAGGGGCTGGTTCCAAAGCTCGCTGTGGACGGCGGTTGCAACGCGCGGGAAAGCGCCGTATAAAAAGGTCATCACGCACGGGTTTATCGTAGACCAAAACAGGAAGAAAATCTCCAAAAGCGACGGAAAACCGCACACCGCCGACATGTACGTCGGCAAGTGGGGCGCGGACATTATCCGCATGTGGATTAGCTCCGTGGACTACCAGAACGATATTCCGATTTCCGACGACATTCTCGCGCATGTCGCAAACGCCTACCGCGGCTTCCGCAACACGGTCATGTACCAGCTCGGAAACCTCTACGACTTCGACCGCTCGAAAAACGCGGTCGCGCCCGAAAAGCTCGACGCAATCGACAAATGGGCGGTCGCAAAGGCGGTCGCGTTCGCGGAGGAGGCGGACAAGGCGTACGAAGCCTACGAATTCCACAAAGTCTACAAACTCATCGACAACTTTTGCGGCGTAACGCTCTCGCGCATCTACCACGACATTCTCAAAGACAGGCTCTACACCTGCGCGGCGGATTCGTTCGAGCGCAGGTCGTCGCAGACGGCAATCGACATCGTAAACGACATCTTGCTGAAAGTGGCTTCCCCCATTCTCACGTTCACGGCGGACGAGGCGTTCGACTTCAAGAACGGCGCGGAATTTTCGGAGGAATCAATCCACTTGCAGGATTGGCCGTCCTACGGCGCGGAGTACGCCGACAAGGCGACCGCCGCGAAAATCGACCGCATTCTCGCAATCCGCGACAGGGTCAACGAAGAGCTTGAAAAGCTCCGCAAAGACAAGACAATCGGCAAGAGCCTCGAAGCGGAAGTCGAAATCGCGATTGACAAATCCTGCGAAGACGCCGCAATTTTGCGCGAATTTGCCGATAAACTGCCGGAGATTTTCATCGTTTCCTCCGTGCGCATCGTCGAGGGAAAATTCGAAAACTTGGCGATTCAGGCGCGCAAGGCGGAGGGCGAACGCTGCGTCCGCTGCTGGCGAATCCTGAAAAATCTCGACGATCACGGAATCTGCCCGCGCTGCAACGAGGCAATCGAATCAACAAACAAATAGCATTATGAGCAAGAAGACCGCCCCCAAAAAGTCAGCCAAAAAATCCGCAAAGCCGGCGCAGGCAAAATCCGCGCCGAAGAAGGTTTTGCCGGCAGCCAAAAAGGCGGCGGTCGGCAAAAAAACGCCGCCCGCAAAGAAAGCGGCGGCGGTTTCGGCGGCAAAGAATGGCGCAGCCGCGCCCGCAAGGCGCGTAATAGCCTCGGTCAAGCCCGACAAGCTCGCAAAACTGCGCGAGTCGGTAAACGCCAAGGCGCAGCCGAAACGCATAGCGCAGGCGACTATCTCCGCGCCCAAGCCCGCCGCGCAAAAGAAAACGGAAAACGTGAAAAAAACTTCCAAAAAAACGGCGGAAAAAAAGCCCGCCAAAACGGAAAAAACAAAGGCGGCAGCTTCTGTTGCCGAAAAAACCGAAAAACCGCAAAAGGCGGATCCCGCTCCGAAAGAGCCGGAACGCCAGTTCGCCGCGCCGGCTTCGAAGCGCAAAAAAGCGCACCTGCGCCCGTCGCACAACATCTACTTCTCAATCGAAGACCTGAACGCGTATTTCGAAAAGCGCGAAGCCCAGACGGAACGCGTCCAGAAAGAGAAATCGGCGGCGAAGAAAACCGCGTCTGCGGCGTCGGCAAAGCCCGTCACCGCGCCCGCAGTTCCAAAAAAACCGCTCGCGGTGGCAACCATTTTCGACATTCTTGGGCTTAACCCCGTCGTGGCGCAAACCCACGAAAAACTCGACGAGCAGGACGTTCCCCGCAAGTGGAAAAAGTACTACAAAATGCTCGTCGATCTCCGCAAACACCATTCGAGCGGCGTGGAACAACGCTCCGAAGAGGTGCTTAAACGCTCCGCAAAGGACGACGCGGGCGACCTGTCATCGTACGGGCAGCATCTCGCCGACGCCGGCAGCGAAAGCTTTGAGCGCGACATGGCGTACAATCTCATATCGAACCAGAAAGAGGTTCTTTCGGAAATCGAGGAGGCTATCAAGCGCATCAAAAACGGCACTTACGGAATCTGCGAAATCACGGGCAAACCCATTCCCGAATCGCGCCTGATGTCGATTCCCTACACGCGCTGCACAAAAGAGGGGCAGGAAATCAAGGAGCGCGAGGCGAAGCGCATAAAGGCAAGCCAGCGTTCCGCGCTCTACGACATGGGAGACGGCTCGTCGTCCTCCTCATCGCCCGACGAGGAAGCGGGTTCTTAAACTTTTTTCGCCGTGGAACAAAAATCGGAATACAAGGGCAAAAAGACCCCCTCGGCGGCATTTTTCGTCGCGGCGGTTCTCACCGTCGCGCTCGACCAGCTCACGAAATTTGCCGTCGTCAAAAACATACCGTGGTCTTTCGACAACCCGACATACCACTTCGGCGGCGAAAACAAGCCGATTTCGGCAATCGACAACTTCCTCTACATCGTCCACATCACAAACGAGGGCGCGGCGTGGGGGATTCTGTCGGGGCAGACGTACCTGCTTGCGTCGATTGCGGTTCTCGCGCTCGCGGCTGTATGGCTGTTCCGCAACAGCCTCGGCTTTTCGCGCCTCTGGGGGCGGATTGCTCTGGGGATTTTCGTCGGCGGGGTTATCGGAAATTTGATAGACCGAATCAGCTACGGGCACGTTATCGACTTTATCGACGTGCACCTGCCTATTGTAAACTACCGCTGGCCTGCGTTCAACGTGGCGGACTGCGGAATTACGGTAGGGGTCGCGATTTACATAATCATGGTGTTCGTCTACGGTGACGATTAGCTTTTTGCGGGCGCGTTTCGGCGTGTCCAGCGATTTTGCTTTGCACAAAAAACGCGGAAGCTCACTTGCGAACTTCCGCGTTTTTTGTGTCGAATGCGTCGACTTTGTTATTTCAGCATGTTTTCGTTTGCGGCGTTCTGCATGTCGGTTTTGAACTTCTTTTCGATTTTGTCGGCAAACGCCTTTGAAGTGAATTTCTGACCGAGCAGTTTGCCGTCCTTGCGGTTGTAGACGTACGCGGCGGCCTCTACCTTTGCATTGCCGTAGAAGCGTTTGAAGTCGTCGCCCCAGCCGTATTTCTTGAACGCAATGTTGACTTGCTCCGACTCTCCTGTTGCGCCTGCGGTGTAGACGAAAGGCTTTGCCATTGTAGCCGTGCCGACAACGGTGTCGCAGTTCATTTCGCCGCCCGCGATCGTGAAGAAAACCACGAAAACGTCGAGGTTTGTTGTTGACGCAACCGTGAGGGTGAACGCCTTTTTGCGCGAGACGTTTTTGACGAAGTCGTCGTGGTCGCTTGAGAGTTGTCTGCGGCTCTCGTGGCGCGAGACCTTTTGGTCGAGCGTAATGCGCGCGCTCTGCGCCTGCAAAGACAACGCCAAGAATGCCGAAAAGATAATAAG
>JAJXPD010000309.1 GCA_021641325.1 Opitutales bacterium | reverse complement strand
ATTCCAGTGCCGACGGTTTGGATTCACCATTTTCCCAACGCCGCAGCGTTCTGTCGCCGAATTTTCCCATGCCGAGGGCGTCGGCGAAATCCTTCTGCGTAAGTCCCAATCCGAGCCGTTTTTCCCTTATTGCCGTCGAATAATCCATAGCGTGTCGATTTCCGTAAAATTTGTCCTCCAATCAACACAATTTATCCAAAAAAGGCAAATATATATTGCCATGGGCGCTTCGGTTTTTCTATTATTTCGGACAAATATTATGTTGAAGGTTTTCGAGGCATTTGCGGGATACGGCAGTCAGCGCATGGCGTTGCGGAATTTGGGAATTCCGCACGAAGTCGTCGGCATTTCCGAAATCGTCGAGGATGCAATACTCGCGTACGCCGCAATCCATACGAACTTGCTTTCCGATTACGACAGTCGGACACCGCAACTTTCCGATTCGGAAATGGTCGGGTACTTGGAGTCCGTAAACGTCCCGCTCGACTACAAAACGTTCGAGAATAGGGCGCGGCTGCTGAAAAAAGACGCCCTACGGCTTTTATATCGGGCAAACCGCCTTGCGAAAAACTTCGGCGACATAAAAAGAATCGTTCCCGAAAACCTGCCGGATTTCGACCTTTTCACATATTCGTTCCCGTGCCAGGACATTTCGGTTGCGGGATACCAAAGGGGGCTGGACAGCGATTCCGGAACGCGTTCTTCCCTGCTGTGGGAGTGTTGCAAGATAATCGAGACGAAGCGTCCGCGCTATTTGATGATGGAGAACGTCAAAAATCTGGTCGGAACAAACCACCGCCGCAATTTCTCGGAATTCCTCCGCTATCTGGAGAAACTCGGCTATACGAATTGCTGGAATATTCTGAATGCCCGCGATTTCGGTGTTCCGCAAAACCGCGAACGGGTGTTTTGCATAAGTTCGCTCGATACCGGTTTTGCGTTCAAATTCCCGAATCCCGTAATCCTGAAAAAATCGATGTCCGACATGCTGGAACCGTCGGCGCCGGAACGCCTCTACCTCAAAA
>JAJXPD010000308.1 GCA_021641325.1 Opitutales bacterium | reverse complement strand
TTTTTGAGCTTCGGCTCTATCTTGAAAAGCTGGCGCGGTTTGAGCCTGTCGATAAAGCAGATTCCGTTGAGGTGGTCGAATTCGTGCTGGACGCACCGCGCAAAAAGCCCTTCGCACACGAGTTCGTGGGGAATTCCCTTCGTGTCGAAATATTTCATCTTAACGATTTCGCTGCGCTCCACTTCCGCGAAAATTCCGGGGAACGACAGGCAGCCCTCTTCGGCGATTTCCACATACTCGCCTATTTCCTCGACTTCGGGGTTGACCGCAACGAGCGGCATTGCAAGGTCGAGCGGCAGTTCCTTGCCGTCGAGCTTGAAGCGGCAGGGGGCGTCGGGGTCTGCGCGGCGGCGCATGTCTATTGCGAACGCGCGTTTGCCGACGTCTATTTGCGGCGCGGCAAGCCCCAGACCGTTTTCTTCGTAGAGGGTTTCGACCAAGTCGCGCCCAAGCTCCTCGACCGATTCGTCGAAGTTTTCGATTTTCGCCGCCTTAGCTTTGAGGACGGGTTCGCCGAATTTTGTGAGGCGTCTCAGCATTGCTATTCCTTGTCCTGCCGCTCCTCGCGCGGGACTTTTCCGTTGGTGCGCAGCACGAGCACCGGCTCTTTTGTCTTCACCCAGATTTTGTGCTCTTTGTAGAGTTTTGCCGAGCCGAACTCGCACGCTTCGGCGATTGTCTTAATGGGCATGCGCCTGCCTTTCGGGGTCAGGTTGAAGTCGTAGACGCCCTTGTGGAGTTTTTCGAGAGCCTCCATCGGGGCGGCGTCTTCGGGAATCTGGACTACCCAGCCCTGATATTCGAAGCCCGTTTCGCCGATTTTTCCGTAGGGGTCGTTCACAACGATTACAAATTGTTTTTTTACGGCGGGCTCTTTTTCGCCGTCATTGTCCTTCTGTTTGGATTCGAATTTCAAATCCTCCATAATTTGCGATATTTTGCGGGCGTCCAAATCCGCCCGTTGGAGAATCATCTGCACCAGTTCAATGTCTACTTTTGCCATGGTTGCAAAGGTAAGTCTATCGG
>JAJXPD010000140.1 GCA_021641325.1 Opitutales bacterium | reverse complement strand
TCATTATACTAAACAATAACCATCTATGAGAAAAACAGCAACAATAGTCTCTCTTTTTGCCGCAAGCTGCGCTTTTGCGGCATTCACCGAAACCGAAACAGACTTCAATGGCGTAAACGGCTGGACAATTTCGGGCAGCGGCTCGGCTTCCGAACTGGGCGCGCAGGACACCACCGCCCTGTTGCTCGACAACGCTACAATCGATTTCGATTCGACAGACGGCTTGGAAATCAAGGTCGGCAGCGGTGCTGCGTTCCAGTACGCAAATTATTCAATCGGCATTAAGGGCGATGTCGTCCTCAATTTCAAGAGCGGCTCGAACGCCAGCCTTACCGCAAGCAAAGGCATTGCGACCTCCTACAGCGGCGGCACCATCGGCGGCAATTTGACAGTCAACGTCGAAAAAGGCTACCTCGGAAAATTGAGCGTTCCCGTTTTTGGCTGCGCCTACAATGGCGGTCAGACTTTCGCCAAGTTCACTATGAACCTGCACAGCGCATACGCACTCAAAGAGACGCGTATGTTCGTTAGCAAACAGACAACAGTCAGCATGAGCGCCGACCAGAGCATTAGGTGGGACGTCCGCAATTCCAAGGATAAAGGCATTTTAGGCCTGAATATTACCGACGGCGCGTCGCTCTTTGTAGTTGGGGGCGATTACGCAATTAACTATGCGTCGGGTTCGTCCGTGATGCTCATGGGCGACGACCTCATGGACGGCTACATTTACTTTGTAAGCTCCATGGTTGCAAGCTTCGACAACGACGCCAAGACCATCACATTGAAGGGCATGAACAACGGCGTTGAAAACCTGCACACAGTCTCGTTTGTAGACAAGGACGGCAATGCGGTTAACGGCGACTCTTACGCAAACTTCGAAATCGGCGAAAAGACAATCGACGGCGTTAAATACACCTATGCGACAATGGCGGCTATCCCCGAACCCGCGACATGGGCGGCGATTTTCGGGGCAATCGCGCTGGGCTTGGCAGTCTACCGCCGCCGCAAATAGTGCAATTCGGAAGGTTGTTTTTCAAGACGCTTCGGACGGGTATCCGAGGCGTCTTTTTTTTTGCGCCCCAGAGGCTTGCGATAGGTGGGGGAGATTTTTTTTCACAATTTTCTGTTGACTATTCAAACTTCCTTTCCATTTTAATATTTTATCAACCCCAAAAATCCATCATGAGAAAAACAGCAACAATACTCTCTCTTTTCGCCGCAAGCTGCGCTTTTGCGGCGTTTACCGAAGTCGATACAGACTTCAATGGCGTAAACGGCTGGACAATTTCTGGCAGCGGCTCCGCTTCCGAAATACAAAGTCAAGACACTACCGCGCTTTTGTTCGATAACGCGACGGTTGATTTCGATACCACGGGCGACGTTACAATTAATGTCGGCGATGGCGCAATGTTCCAGTTCGCAAAATATTCAATCGGCACAAAAGGCAATGTTGTTCTCAACTTCAAGAGCGGTTCCACTGCAAGCCTGATTACATCAAAAGGTCTTGCCACTTCCGCTGACGCTGGCACAACAGCGGGCTATGTAGTTCTTAACGTTGAAAAGGGCTATGCGGGTACAATAAAACTTCCCGTAATCGGCGTGGTTCGTGGTAACATTGAAATGAACCTCCATAATGCGTATGCTCTCAACAACACGCGCGTTTATGTCTCGAATGTATGCAAGCTCAATATGAGCGCAGACCAGAGCATAATATGGGACGTTCGCAATCCCAATTCCGCGGTTTTCCAAATCAACATTACGAATGACGCTGCCTTGTTTGTGCAGGGATGGGGTGGTGCTGGTTTTGCTTCATACCCAACCTCTATCGTGAAGCTTACTGGCGAAAACCTCATGGACGGCTCCATATATTTCATCAAATCTTTGGTAGATTCATTCGACAATGACGCCAAAACAATTACCCTTGTTGCGAATGGCAAACTCCAACTTCTTTCTTTTGTAGACAAGGACGGAACCGCGGTTAATAACGAATCTTATTCGAACTTTGAAATCGGCGAAACGACAATCGACGGCAAAGATTACATTTTCGCAACTGTGACGTCGATTCCCGAACCCGCGACATGGGCGGCGATTTTCGGGGTAATCGCGCTCGGCTTGGCATTCTGCCGCCGCCGCAAGTAAAAAGCAAATTTGGCACGCAAAAAACGCTTCGGAGAAATCCGAAGCGTTTTTTGTGTTGCAAGTCCGAAAGTCGGGCTTAACTGTGCGGCGCGTACAAGGCGGGTGAAACGCGTTGCTGCTGCTTTTTTATGCCGTATGCCGCGTTATTGCGTCTGCTCGCATTCTTTTAGAATGCGAGCTTTTTGAATGTTTCGGCTTCGTCGGCGAGTTCCGCCACCGACGCGTCGATTGCCTTGCGCGAAAAATCGTTGATTTCAAGCCCCTGCACGATTTCCACGTTTTTGCCGTCGCTGCGAATAGGCATTGAGGTAATCAGCCCTTTTTGCGTTCCGTACGAGCCGTCGGAGCAGACGCCTATGCTGTGGAAATCGCCGTCGGGCGTGGGATTGATGATTGACTGCACGGTATCGACAATCGCGCTTGCCGCACTCGCCGCGCTCGACGCCCCGCGCTCCTCAATCACCGCCGCGCCCCTGTTTCGGACGATGTGCACGAAGTCGTTTTCAAGCCAGTGTCTGTCGGCGATAACTTCGGTTGCGGGTTTGCCGCAGATTTTCGCGTTGAAGAAGTCCGGGAACTGCGTGTTGGAATGGTTGCCCCAAACGCACATGTTGCTCACGTCGCCGACATGCACGCCGGCCTTTTTTGCAAGCTGCGCCTTTGCGCGGTTTTCGTCGAGTCGCGTGAGGGCGAACCACCTGTCGGCGGGCACGCCCTCGGCGTTGTTCATGGCAATCCACGCGTTTGTGTTGCAGGGGTTGCCGACAACGAGAATCCGCACGTCGTCGGCGGCGTTTCTTGCAATGCTGTGTCCCTGCCCGATGAACATTCTGCCGTTCATTTCAAGGAGGTCGGCGCGTTCCATTCCCTTTTTGCGCGGGGCGCAGCCGAGCATGATAATCCAGTTCGCGCCCGAAAAGCCCTCGTCGAGGTCGGTCGTTGACGACATCGAATTGAGGGTGGGGTAGGCGCAGTCTTCAAGCTCCATGGCAAGCCCCACGCGCATCGAGCCAGCCCCTGGGTAGACGCCGAGCATCATCAAATCGACGGGCTGGTCGGGCCCGAACATTCCGCCGTTTGCGATTTTGAACAAAAGGGAGTATCCTATGTGCCCCGTAGAGCCTGTGACGGTAATTTTAATCGGTTTTTTCATCATGCGTAAAATCCTCTAATAATTTGCGCGGGCGGCGCGAATGTCAACATTATATCGGGGCGTTCCGCCGCGGGCGCGCGCCGTTTTGTGCGGATAATATTTTGCGAAATGTCTTTGCAATCGGGGGCGTTTTTGCGATAATCCGAATCTTTAAAACCGAAGAATTTTTCAATGAATCAAGACCACATCATTAAAATCGCAAGCGACCTCAACCTGCCCGTTATGGGCGTAGGAGCTGTCGCAAAACTTTTGGAGGAGGGCGCGACCGTTCCGTTCATCGCGCGGTACAGAAAAGAGGCGACAGGCTCGCTCGACGAAGTAGCCGTCACGAAAATCCGCGACGACATCGAACGCCTTGCCGCGCTCGACGAACGCCGCGCCGCCGTCAAGAAATCGCTCGACGAGCGCAAGCTGCTTACCCCCGAAATCTCCGCGTCGCTCGACGCCGCCGAGACGCTCGCGCGGATTGAGGACATCTACCAGCCCTTCAAACCCAAACGCCGCACCCGCGCGACAATCGCGAAAGAGCGCGGGCTTGAGCCGCTTGCGCAGTTCCTCCTTGAAAATCAGGACGCCGACTGCTCGTCGAAAGCCGCCGAATACGTCTCAGCGGAAAAGGAAGTTCCCGACGCCGAAGCCGCGCTCGCGGGCGCGCGCGACATCATCGCCGAGAACATCGCCGACGATGCCGAAGCCCGCGCGGCAGTCCGCGCGTACTTCGAGAAAGAGTCTAACATGTCGTCGAAAGTCATGTTCGGCAAGGAGGAGGAGGGCGCGAAATACCGCGACTACTTCCAGTGGACTGAACGCGCCAAGGACGCCCCCAGCCATAGAATCCTCGCAGTCCGCCGCGGCGAGGCGGAGGGCTTTCTCATAATGCGCATAATTCCGGAGGACGCGTCGGGGGCGGTGTCGATTCTCAAAAAGCTGTTCGTAAAGGGCGGCGGAGAGGCGGCGAAGCAGGTTGCGCTCGCCGCGGAGGACTCGTACAACCGCCTGCTCGCCTCCACTTCCGAAACCTACATGCGCTTGGAGGTCAAGAAACGCGCCGACGAGGACGCCGTTAAAATTTTCGCAAACAACCTGCGCGAGCTTCTCATGGCGTCGCCGCTCGGCCGCCGAAACGTTCTTGCGATAGACCCAGGATTCCGCACGGGCTGCAAAGTCGTCTGCCTGAACCGTCAGGGCGACCTCCTCCACAACGACGTAATCTACCCCGAACAGGGCGCGATGAAAGCCGAGGAGGCGCGGAACAAGGTTCTTGCCTTCTGCAAGCGTTTCGAAATAGAGGCGATTGCAATCGGCAACGGCACGGCGGGGCGCGAAACCGAGGCGTTTGTGCGCTCGCTCGGGCTGCCCGCGTCGATTCCCGTGGTGATGGTAAACGAAAGCGGGGCGTCGATTTATTCGGCGTCGGAAGTCGCGCGCGAGGAGTTCCCGAACTTCGACATCACCGTGCGCGGCGCGGTGTCCATCGGGCGCAGGCTGATGGACCCGCTCGCGGAGCTTGTAAAAATCGACCCGCAGTCAATCGGCGTCGGGCAGTACCAGCACGACGTCAACCAGACCATGCTCAAACGCTCGCTCGACGACACCGTCATCAGCTGCGTAAACAGCGTTGGCGTAGAGGTCAACACCGCGAGCAAACAGCTGCTCTCCTACGTTTCGGGGCTTAACGCGACGACCGCCGCGAATATCGTGGAGTACCGCAACGCGAACGGGCCGTTCAAGTCGCGCCGCGATTTGCTGAAAGTCAAGGGGCTTGGCGCAAAAACCTACGAGCAGGCGGCGGGCTTTCTGCGCATTCGCGGCGGCGACAACCCGCTCGACGCAAGCGCGGTTCACCCCGAACGCTACGCCGTCGTAGAGCGCATGGCTTCCGACATCGGCGCGGACGTTGCTACGCTTCTTCGCGACCCCGCAGTCCGCGCGAAAATCGACCTCAAAAAATACGTCGACGGCGAGCTCGGCATGCCTACCCTCAAAGACATCATGCAGGAGCTCGGCAAGCCCGGCCGCGACCCGCGCGAAAAATTCGAGGTCTTCTCGTTCGCCGAGGGCGTCAACAAAATAGAGGACTTGCGCGAGGGCATGCGCCTCCCAGGAATTGTCACAAACGTAACCGCGTTCGGCGCGTTTGTCGATATAGGCATCCATCAGGACGGGCTTGTGCACATCAGCGAGCTTTCCGACACTTTTGTGAAAGACCCCAACGACGTCGTGAAGCCGCAACAGAAAGTGAACGTGTGCGTCATGGAAGTGGACATCGCCCGCAAGCGGATAGGGCTTTCGATGAAGACGAACCCCCAGAAGCGCGTCAAGAGCGCGGGCGACGCAGCAAACCAGGGGCGTCCGCGCGCGCCGCGTTCGGGCGGAGGTTTCGCGCCGCGCCGCTCGTCGGAGCCTTTCGGAAATTCCTTCGGAGACGCGTTTTCGAAGCTTTCAAAAAAGTAGTTTTCCCGCCGCCCGCGCGGGTTTGCGCGGCGCAAAACAAAAGAGCCGTCCCGTTCGGGCGGCTCTTTTATTTTTATCCGTATTTGAT